>JANNKN010000192.1:0-7425 GCA_031396315.1 Deltaproteobacteria bacterium | reverse complement strand
CAGACGGCGGCCGCGAGATCGTGCGCGTCGACCGAATCGGCTCCGAGCCCCTCGCCGCTGCCCAGGCTGCGCTGCAGGAAAAAGGGATGACGACGTACTTCCGAGAGGCGATCGGTACGTCGCCCGACGAGGTTTATCTCTCGGCGATCGAGCTCAACCGAGAACGCGGTCGCATCAGCGAGCCCCATACCCCGGTGCTTCGCGCTGCCGCTTCTGTTAGGGATTCGCGCGGCGCCCCGTTCGGAATCGTCGTCATCAACCTGAGCTTTGGCCAGTTGGTCGAGGCGCTGGCGGCGGAGCTGCCACCGAATCGCCGCCTGTTTGTGATGAACCGATTCGGCGATTTCCTCCGGCATCCCGACCCGGCCCGCGCCTTTCGCTTCGAGCTCGGTGAGCCCTATCGAGCCGAGGCGGAGTTCCCCGGCATCGACCCCGAGCTCTGGACGAACGACAAGGGAGAGTTGAACTTCGTCCACGCAAACTCGCGCAGCGAAGGCATGATTCTCGTCGCGCACCGCGAGCGAATCGATCCTGCGCGGGTCGAGCGCAGCATCACGGTCGCGCTCGACGTGCCGACCGAGCTCGTGTTGGCCTCTTCGCGCGCTGCGCGCACTCGCAGCGCCGCGCTCGCTTGCCTCTTCATGCTCGCCTCGGTGGGCTGCGTATCCTGGGCGGCGCGGGGCCTGATGCAGTCGATCGGCGGGGAGCCGAGCGAGATCGAAGTGATTACTGCGCGGGTCGCTGGCGGCGACCTCGAGATCGAGTTCGACGAACGTCAGCGTGCGGCTCCCGGAATCTTCGGCTCCGTCCGCCAAATGGTGAGCGCGCTGCGCGAGTCGCGCGCCGCGACCAGTGAGCGCGCCTGGCTCAACACCGAGCTCGCGCGGGTGCTCACGATCGCGCAGAGCCAGCCCAAGCTGCCGGAGCTCTCGCGCACGGTGATTACGGAGCTCGCGCGGCTGTGCAACGCCGGGGCCGGCGCGTTCTTCGCGAGGACGCTCGAGACGGAGCCGGAGGGCAGCCTCGCGCTGCTCGCGACCTTCGCGCACGAGGAGCGCCGTGGCCTGCCTGTGCGCGTGCGGCCCGGTGACGGGCTCGTCGGACAGTGCGTGCTCGAAAAGCAGCCGATCCTTCTAACCCCCGTTCCGGACGAGTACGTGCGAATCAGTTCCGGCCTCGGTCGCGCCGCTCCGCTCCAGGTGCTCGTACTGCCAGTGATCGCCGCAAACGAGGTGGTGGCGGCGATCGAGCTGGCTTCGTTCGAGCCGTTCGCGGGCGTGCGCCGAGAGCTGCTCGACCAGGTGAGCGCGACCCTCGGCGTGATGGTGAGCGGCCACCTCGCGCGCGAGCGTACGGCAAAGCTGCTGACGGACACGCAGCTGCTCTCGGAGGAAACGCAGGCTCAGGCGGAAGAGCTTCGGGCTTCGAACGAGGAGCTCGAGGAGAAGAGTCACGCGCTCGAGCAGCAGAGTGCGGAGATGGAAGCGCAGAGCGAGGAGCTGCGCGTCACGAACGAGGAGCTCGCCGAGCGCACGACCGCGCTCGAACGCCAGAACGCGCAGAGCACGGCGATGAACCAGGACCTGCTACGGGCGCGCGGCGAGGTGGAGCAGAAGGCGAGCCTGCTCGAATCGGCGAGCGCGTACAAATCGGAATTTCTCGCGAACATGTCCCACGAGCTGCGGACGCCGCTCAACAGCTTGCTGATCCTCTCGCGCTCGCTGCGCGAGAACCCGAGCGGAAACCTGACGGCCGATCAGGTGGAAGCCGCATCCGTGATCCATCGCGGCGGCCAGGATCTGCTTCAGCTGATCAACGACATTCTCGACCTCTCGAAGGTCGAAGCCGGCAAGCTCGATCTTCAGCTCGAGGAGCTCGATCCGCGCTCGCTCGCGCACGAGCTGCACGATGAGTTTCAACCGCTGGCCGGGCAATCCGGGCTCGAGCTTCGCATCGAGAGCGGAGAGCGAGGGCCGCGCACGATCCGCACGGACTCACAGCGGCTGCGGCAGATCCTCCGGAACCTGCTCTCCAACGCCATCAAGTTCACGGCGCGTGGATCGGTCATGCTGCGCCTCGCGCCGGAGCCGGCGCCGTCGAGTCGGATCGCGTTCACCGTCACCGACACGGGCACCGGAATTCCTGCCGACAAGCTGGAGGCGATCTTCGGGGCCTTCCAACAGGCCGACGGCTCGATCACGCGCCGCTACGGCGGCACCGGCCTCGGCCTCGCGATTTCGCGCAAGCTCGCCGCGCTGCTCGGCGGTGAGATCCACGTCGCGAGCGAGGAGGGGCGTGGGAGCACGTTCACGCTGCTGCTGCCGCAGCGTGGCCCGCTCGTGGAGCCGGCGCCCTCGCTCCCGGCGCCCCCGGTTCAGCGCGCAACGCCGGCCGTCTCGCCCGCGCCCGGTCAAGCGGCGAGCCCAGGCGAGCGAACCCTGCTCATCATCGAAGACGACGAGCCTTTCGGCGCCGTGCTCGCGGGGCTCGCGCGCGAGCGCGGCTACCGCCCGCTGCTCGCCGGGACCGGCGGCAGCGGCCTCGCACTTGCCGCGGAGCAGAATCCCGCGGCCATCCTGCTGGACCTCGGGCTGCCGGACCTCGACGGAACCCGCGTGCTCGAGCGCCTGAAGAGCGACTTGCGCACGCGACACATTCCGGTTCACGTGGTCTCGGGACGCGCGGAGCCGGCCGGCCTGCGCGCGCTCGGCGCCCTCGGCTTTCTCCAGAAGCCGGTGAGCGCGGAGGATCTGAGCGCTGCGTTCTCCCGCATCGAGTCAGTGCTCGGGACAAGCGCGAAGACGGTGCTGGTGATCGACGACGATCCGACGGCTCGGCGCGCGGTACGCGATCTGCTCGAGAGCCAGCAGGTGCGCGTGATCGAGGCGTCGAGTGGCGCCGAGGCTCGCGCGATCGTTCGGACCGAGACGTGCGACTGCGTCGTGCTCGACCTCGAGCTCGGCGACGTGAACGGACGCGATCTGTTACGCGATCTCGCGCAGGAGCTCGGTGGTGAGCTTCCAGCAGTGATCGTGTACACCGCGCGAGATCTCTCGCAGGACGAGAATCGGTCGCTGCGAGAGCACGCGAGCACGATCGTGGTGAAGGGGGAGAACTCGCCGGGCCGGCTGCTCGACGAGGTCTCGCTGTTCCTTCATAGCGTGCAGGGTTCTCTGTCCGACCGGCAGCAGACAATCCTCCGCGGACTGCATCCGGACCGCCTGCTCGCGGGACGCGTGGTGCTCGTCGTCGACGACGACATGCGCAATGCGTACGCGCTCTCGCGCTTTCTGCGCGAGCACCAGATGGAAGTGTTGATCGCAGACGACGGGTCGGTCGCGCTCGAGCAACTCGAGGCGGCACCGCACATCGATCTGGTGCTGATGGACATCATGATGCCGGTGCTGGACGGCTACGAGACGATGCGCCGCATCCGCGCAGACGAGCGCTTCAAGGGCCTGCCGATCATCGCGCTCACCGCAAAGGCAATGTCCGAGGACCGCGAGCGCTGCCTCGGCGCCGGCGCGAGCGACTACTTGGCGAAGCCCGTGGACGTGGACCGACTGCTCAGCGTTCTCCGCGTCTGGCTCTTCGAACGAACATGACGCCCCTCGCGCTGGAAGAACTCGAGATCGACCTCCTGCTCGAGGCGATCCAACGGCGGCATGGGTACGACTTTCGTCACTACGCGCGGGCATCGCTGAAGCGCCGCATCCGGCATCGGCTTACGAGCGCCGGCCTAGAGCGCCCGTCGGACTTGATTGGCCCGATCCTGCGCGACGAGAAGTCCTTCAGCGACTTCCTCGCCGATATGCCCGTCACGGTGACGGAGATGTTCCGCGATCCATCGTTCTTTGGAGCGATCCGGCAGCGCATCGTGCCGGTGCTGCGCACCTACCCATTCTTCAACGTGTGGCACGCCGGCTGCGCGACAGGCGAGGAAGTCTATTCCATGGCGATTCTGCTGGAGGAGGAGGGCCTCTACGACCGCGCGCGGATTTACGCGACTGATCTCGACGCCCGCGCGCTCGCGCACGCACGGGAAGGGATCTATCCGCTCGCCGGCGTCCGAGACTTCACGCGCAATTATCAGGCCGGAGGAGGCCGACGCGCGTTTTCGGACTACTACCACGCCGGCTACGGCGCCGTGAAGCTCGACGGGCGCCTGGCAAGGAATCTCACCTTCGCGCAGCACAATCTGGTCACGGATGGTGTGTTCGCCGAAATGCACGTCGTGGTCTGCCGCAACGTCTTCATCTACTTCGATCGAACCCTTCAGACGCGCGTCGCCAATTTGTTTCATGAGAGCCTTTGCGCCGGCGGGTTCTTGTGTCTGGGAAGCAAGGAGTCGATCCGCTTCACCACGGCCGGAGCGCTGTTCGAGAGCATCGACGAGCGCGAGAAGTTGTTTCGAAGGCGCAGGGTGGCCGCATGAGCGCGCGCGCACTCGCTCGCGCTCCCTACGAAGCGGTCGCGCTGGGCGCATCGCGAGGGGGCGTCGCGGCCCTGAGCCGGGTCGTTGCGAAGCTGCCCGCGTCGTTTCCGTTGCCCGTGTTCGTGGTCGAGCACCGCCGAGCAAGCTCGGACTCCGCACTCGTCGAGTATCTCGAGTCGCGCTGCGCGCTACGCGTGAAGGAGGCGGAGGACAAGGAGCCGATCGTCGCGGGAACTCTCTTCCTTGCGCCCGGCGGGTACCACCTGCTCATCGAACAGGATCGAACGCTGAGCCTCTCCGTCGATGCGCCGGTGCATTTCTGTCGGCCGGCCATCGATGTGCTGTTCGAGACGGCGGCGGACACGTTCGGCAGCCGCCTGCTCGGGGTGGTCCTCACCGGCTCGGGCTGCGACGGCGCCGCAGGCCTCGCGCAGATCGCGCGCGCCGGCGGTGGAACGATCGTGCAGGACCCGCGCAGCGCGGAGGCCGCCGAGATGCCCCGCGCCGCACTCGCCCACCTCGACCCGGATGCTGTGCTGGATCTCGACGGGATCAGCGCGCTGCTTGCGGCGATTGGGGATGCGAGCTCATGAACCAAGCGCCCGCCGCGAAGGTCCTGTTGGTCGACGACCGAGTCGGAAACTTGCTCGCGATGGAGAGCGTGCTGCGCGCCCTGCCGGCCGAGCTCGTGCGCGCGCGCTCCGGCAACGAGGCGCTCGCGCTGATGTTGCGGGAGGAGTTCGCGCTCGTGCTGCTCGACGTGCAGATGCCCGGCATGGACGGCTTCGAGGTTGCGACGCTGATGCGCACGAATGCGCGCACGCAGCACGTCCCGATCATCTTCCTGACCGCCTTCGGAGACGAAAGCCGACACATCGCGCGCGGCTACGAGACCGGAGCCGTCGACTTCCTCTTCAAACCCATCGATCCAGACATCCTGAAGAGCAAGGTCGACGTGTTCCTGCGGCTGCACCGGCAAAGCCGCGCGCTGGCCGTGCTGTCGGAGCTGCGGCGCACGCAGCAGGAGCTCGAATGGGCGAAGGCCGACCTGGAGAGCTTCGTGCGCGCCGCGTCCCACGATCTTCGCGAGCCCATCCGGACGCTCAGCATCACTGCCGAGCTATTGCAGCAGAAGGTCGGGGAGAAGCTGGACGAGGAGAGCCGCGCGAATCTCGACACGCTGCGTCACCGCGCCCAGCGCAGCATCGCGATGCTCGACGCGCTCGAGCAGTACGCGAGCGTCGGCGGAGAAATCCTCTGGCAGCCCACCGATCTGAACGAGACGCTCGAGGCCATAACAGCTCAGCTCGGAGAGCAGATCCGCGCCGCTGGCGCGCTGATCGCGGTCGCGACGCTTCCGGTCGTGGATGGTCATCCGAGCCAGCTGCACTCCCTGATGACGCATCTCATCAGCAACGCGCTCAAGTTTCGGCGCGAAGGCAGCGACCCGCAGATCCGCATCGACGCCGAGCTGCTCTCCCCCGGGCAGAGCCTTAGCGAGGGCATGGAATCGGGCGAAGCCTGCTGCGCGTTGTCGGTCAGCGACAACGGGATCGGGCTCAGCGAAGGCGAAGGCGAGCGCATGTTCAGCGCGTTCGTGCATGTCCACAGCCGCGAGCGCTTCGAGGGCGCGCACCTCGGGCTCGCGGTGTGCCGGCGGATCGTCGAGCGACACCGCGGGCGAATCCACGCGAGCGGGCGCCGCGGAGAGGGCACGACGATCCGAGTGGTCCTTCCGCTCCGGCAGGGCGGCGGCAGGCCGAAGCCGGTAGCTGCCGTGGAGGGGGAACCCCAGCTTCAGGGTGGGAACGGCGTCGTGTGAGAGCTCCGCCTCTGGGCGAATTCGCACGAGACGCCCGGGAGCGCGAGGCTCGCCGGGCGTCTCTCTGCATGCGGCTTGACGGCCCGATCGGACCGAGCCGCGCAACGTCCTGGGCTCAGTCGACGGGGCGCAGGTAATGCTCGAACGCCCAGTCCGCGACGGTGCGCCCTTGTCGCCGGGCCGCCGTGTCCGCGAAGCGGAAGTGGATGCCCAGATAGATGCGCGCCTCGACGACTTCCCTGGCGGCCGCCGAGAGGCGCTTGAAGTTGCGCGTCTTCTGGATGACGGCCGGTGCGTTGCTCGTCACGGAGAAGCTCACCTTGTCCGTGCCCAGGAAGCGCTCGATCGACCGGGTCATCGCACCGGTGATGTTGTTGGCGCCCGACGTGTAGTCGGGATAGTTGGGGTTGTTGATCAGCGACTGCCAATTCGGATCGCCGACAGTCTCGTCGTTGCCATCGTTGCTTCCCTCCCGAATCGCAGTAATGGGCCGCCAGAACGCGTAGTGAAGCTTGCTGTCCCAGGCGGTGATTGCGGCGTCCGCAGCTGCGACATTCGCGAGCGCGAACAGCCGCGCGCTCTCTGCGATGTGCGTGGTGTGGCCGGCAGCGATCGCGCGGAGTACGCGATTCCATTGCGCCAGGAAGTTCTCGGACCAGAAGTACGCGAGGTCCGTCTGCTTCGGCTTGCGCTTGGTCTCGACTAGGCCCCCGAGCGCCTTCACTTCCTTGTAGTGCCGCGTATACAGCGAGCTGGTCAAAGCCGGCGGCGGCTCCGCGCGAAATTGCGAGGGGCTCGTCAGCGTGAACGGAGTGACCGTGGCGAGCCACGTGGCCGCCATCGGAGCGAGGCTCGGAGGCGGTCCGGGAAGGAGCGAGGGCGTGGGCCGCCAATCGCCTGGGGCGTTGCCGCCGACGAACGGCGGCGGGGGCGTGGTCGGGAAGCTCCCGTCGTTCGCGCGGAGGGCGAGGATGCCGGCCGCGGCCTGCGCACCGACAGCCACTCCCGGGTCATTCGCTGCGAAACCCTGCGCAACCAGGTAGTCGGCATAGGTCGTGTCGAGCGCGGCTTGTTGGCTGGGGAACAGGCCGACGAGCACGTCGTGCGCGGCCTTCGCCGCGGCAGCCGAAGAAGAGCCAGCTGCTCCGTTGATGTTCACGTGATAGGG
>JANNKN010000177.1:0-3542 GCA_031396315.1 Deltaproteobacteria bacterium | reverse complement strand
GAGAGTGATGTCACGATCCTGCGCCCGAAGAATGCGCGCGCCGCCAATCGCACGCTGCTCTTCGAGGTCGTGAATCGCGGCAACCGGTTCGCGCTCGGCGTGCTCGACGATGCGCCGCGGGGCGGCGCGCTCGACACGGCGGCGGGCGCGGGCAACGGCTTCGCGATGAAGCAGGGTTTCACGCTCGCGTGGGCAGGCTGGCAGGCGGACGTCGCGGGCGCCGGCCTAATGAGTTCGCGCTTCCCAGTCGCGACCGAGGACGCTGCGGCGATCACGGGCCGCGTGCAGGTCGAGCTCGTATTCGATCACACCGATCAGCCCGGCCGCATCGCGCTGCCGTATCCGGCCGACACGCTCGACTCCGCGCAGGCGACGCTCACGGTGCGCCGACGACAGGGCGACGCGCCGCGCGCGATTCCCGCGACGGCGTTCCGCTTCATCGACGCGCGTGCGCTGGAAGTGACGCGACCTCCGGACATGGACGCCGGCGCGATCTACGAGCTCGTCTACAGCGCGCGCGATCCGGTCGTCGCGGGCCTCGGTTTCGCGGCGACGCGCGACGTCGTTTCCTTCCTGCGCTGGGGCGCGCGAGACGGCGAAGGCGTGCCGAACCCGCTCTCAGGCCAGCTCGATCGCGCGCTCGCGATCGGCTTCTCACAATCCGGCCGCTACTTGCGCGACTGGCTTTGGCAGGGCTTTCACGTCGACGGATCGGGGCGCCCGGTATTCGAGGGTGTGCTCCCGTTCATCGCTGGTGCGCGAAAGACGTTCACGAATGCGCGTTGGGCGCAGCCCGGTCGCTTCTCACGCCAGCACGAAGAGCACCGGGTTCCGGGCAACCAGTTTCCGTTCGGGTATGCACAGACGACGGATCTCGTAACAAATGTGCGCGACGGAATTCTCGCACGCTGCGAGGCCACGCAGACCTGCCCGAAGCTGATGCACGTCGATACGAGCGCCGAGTTCTGGCAGGCGGCCGCGTCGCTCATCGCCTCCGACGGTGCGGGACACGATCTCGCGCTTCCAGAGAACGTGCGCGCGTATCTGCTGGCGGGCGCATCGCATGCGCCGGGTTTCGCGGCGCCGTACTGCGAGCTGCCGCCCAACCCGGTGACGTACGGCGGCGTCGCGCGCGCGTTGCTGGTCGCGATGGAGCACTGGGTGCGCGGCGAGAAGCAGCCGCCCGCGAGCGTTTGGCCGCGCATCGCGCAGGGCGAGCTGGTCGCGCCGCCGGAATCGGGCCCACACCCGAATGCCGTGGAGCGCATCGATTATGGACGCGTGCCGCCCGCGATCACCGGGGCTGGCTGGCGGGTGCTCGTCCCGAAGACCGACGCGGACGGCAATGACGCGCCTGGGATTCCGCTGCACGCCCTACACGAGACCCGCGGCGTGTATCTCGGCTGGAACCTGCGCCGGGCGGGGTTCGCGCAGGGCGAGCTGTGCTTCGTGTTCGGAGGCTCGAAGCCGGCGCCGCCTCGCGAGTTCGGCGACCCGCACCCGGTCGCGCGCGCGAAGCTTGCGTTCGAGCTGTGGCAGGCGCGGCTGCTGCTCGGCGCCGAGTACCACGCGATCGCCAAGGCCGCGCTCGAAAGTACGACGACGCGCTGAGCCGGACGCCGCTCAGACGACGCCGCGCTCCGCGAGCGTCGCGAGCTGCGCCGCATCGACTCCCAATGCGCCGAAGATCTCCGCGTTGGCTTCGCCGAGCTCCGGCGCGAGCGCATGCTCCCGCGGCGCGAGCCCTGATAAGTGCAGGGCGTTCCCGTGGAACAGCACCTCGCCGAGCTGCGGGTGCGGGTGGCGCTCGACCATGCCGCGCGCGATCAACTGCGGGTCGTCGATCAGCTCGTCCGGCGACGCGACGCGCGCGCACGGCACGTTCGCGCCACTCGGCCCGAGCGCGGCCAGCGCCTGGTCACAGCTTCGCTCGCTCATCCACGCTGCCAGTATCTCGGTGAGCGCGCTCCGGTTCGCTGCGCGCACGCGGTGGTTCTTGTAGCGCTCGTCGCGTGCGAGCGCGGGCAGACCGATGCCATCGCACAGCTTGCGGAACAGCTTGTTGCTGGCAGTACCCACCACGACGAAGCCGTCGCGCGTCGCGAAGCAGTCGTAGGGTGCGCTGAACGGGTGCGCATTCCCGACGCGCTCCATCTTCGCGCCGATGCCGGCGTAGATGGTCGCTGCAGAATCGGCGATCGCGAAGATGCAGTCCTGGTTCGAGAGGTCGAGCACGCGCGCGACGCCATTGCGTTCGCGTTCGAGCAGCGCGACCACGACGCCGAGCGCGAGATACAGGCCGCCGACGAAATCGCCGGTAGCGCCGCCCGCCCGCACCGGCGGGCCGTTCGGAAAGCCCGTCATCGCGAGCATTCCGCCGGTCGCCTGCGCGACGATGTCGTACGAGGGCTCGCCGGCGCGCGGGCCCGTTTGCCCGAAACCGGAGAGCGAGGCGACGACGAGGCGCGGGTTGCGCGCTTGCAGCACGTCTCCGCCGAGCCCGCAGCTCGCGAGATAGCCGGCGCGAAAATTCTCGACGAGCGCGTCGGCGCCGTCGACGAGCCTCAGTAACAACTCGCGGCCTTCCGGGGAGCGCACGTCGAGCGTGATCGAGCGTTTGCCTCGGTTGTTGTTCTGGAATGACAGCGACGTTTGGCCCGGCGGCGAAGGCCCGTAGCGGTAGTCGTCGCCCGTGCCGGGGCGCTCGATCTTGATTACGTCCGCACCGAGATCCGCGAAGATCGCGGTTGCGAACGGACCGGCGACGACGCGCGTGAGATCGAGGATGCGTAAACCCGCGAGCGGCCTTCCGCCGGCGGAGTCGGGTTTAGTGCCCACGGATGCGGGGCCGTTCAGAGCGTCGCGACCGCGACGATCGCCGCGACGCTCCCGCCGAGTGCGATCAGATAGAGCCCGCCGCCGACGATGCCGTCGCTCTTCAGGCCACCGAAGTCGATCCACACGTGGCGCAGGTGATGTGCGCCGCCCCAGAGCGGGAGCGCCATCGCGGCGAGCGCGACGAGGCGTGCGATCGGATTCGAAATTAGTGCGTACATGCGGTCGTAGGAGAAGGCCTCCGCGTCGCCGACGAGGCCGAGGCCGACGGTCGCGATCCAAGCGGGCAGCACGAAGCCGCCCACCATCATGCCAGCGCCGAACAGCAGCCAGATCACCGGCTCGAGCTTGAGCATTAGGGCCTTCATCCGAGCACGCCTCCGAGGATCACCGCGACCGCGACGTTCAACACCACGAACGCGGCGTACAGGCCGGCGAGCATCACGGCATCCGGCGGGCGTTTGAGCGGGCCCATGCGGAACGGCTGCGTCTTCGGGAACAGGCCGAGGAAACGCAGCGTGAACCAGACGAGCGCGACCAGCGCGAGCCAGAAGTACGCCTGATAAGCGGGGCCGTGGATGCGCGCGAGGAAGGCGTTGTACTTGGCCTCGCCGCCCGCGAGCGACCAGATGAACTCGATCACGATCAGGCTGGTCAGCAGCAGGAACACACCGCAGCTGCCGAACAACAGGTACGGGCCGTAATTC
>JANNKN010000167.1:0-4692 GCA_031396315.1 Deltaproteobacteria bacterium | reverse complement strand
GGGCGCGCGACGCCGGAGAGCACAACGCGATCGTGTTCGAGCTGTTACGGGCGCACTCCGCTTCGCGCGTGGTGAAGAGCAAGTCGATGCTCACCGAGGAGTGCGGACTCAACGAGTTCCTCGAGGCGCGCGGCATCGAGGTGATCGACACCGACCTCGGCGAGCGCATCGTGCAGCTGCGCCGCGAGCCGCCGAGCCACATCGTGATGCCTGCGATCCATCTCAAGAAGGAAGAGATCGGCGAGCTGTTCGCGCGCGAAATGGGCAGCGCGCCGGGGCTCTCCGATCCAACCGCGCTGACGCGCGTCGCGCGGCGCGACCTGCGCGCTCGTTTCCTCGCTGCGCAGGCTGGCATTACGGGCGCGAACTTCGCGGTCGCCGAGAGCGGCGGCTTCGTGGTGGTCACCAACGAAGGCAACGCTGATCTGGGCACGGCGTTGCCGCGCCTCCACATCGCGAGCGTCGGGCTCGAGAAGATCGTGCCGCGCGTCGCCGATCTGCCCGTGTTCCTGCGCTTGCTGGCGCGCTCCGCCACGGGGCAAGCGCTGTCGGTCTACACCTCGCACTACCACGGCCCGATGGCACCGGATCGCGAGCAGCACATCGTCGTCGTCGACAACGGCCGCAGCCGCTTGCTCGCGCATCCGTCGTACTGGGAGGCGCTCGCCTGCATCCGCTGCGGCGCGTGCCTCAACACCTGCCCGGTGTATCGCCGCAGCGGCGGCCACAGCTACGGCGTGACGGTCGCGGGCCCGATCGGCTCGGTGCTCGCGCCGGCGCGCGACCCGAAGCGGCACGCGAGCCTTCCGCGCGCGTGCAGCCTGTGCGGCTCGTGCACGGACGTGTGCCCGGTGAAGGTTCCGCTGCATCACCAGCTGCTGACCTGGCGCGGCGAGCTCGCGGGCCGTGGAATCCGAGGCACGACGCGCAGCGCGATCGCGCGGCTCGCGCGCAGCGTGATGGAGCGACCCGCGTTGTTCGCGTTCGTCGGCGGCAGCGCGCGAGTCATTGGGCGCGCGCTGCCCGCGCGCTGGCTGACGCGCCTCGCCGCGCCGTGGACGCGGGGGCGCGAGCTGCCCGAGCTGCCGCGCGAAAGCTTCCGCGCGCTGTACGCAAAGCGGAGCCGCGCACATGCCGAGTAGCCGCGACGCGATCTTCGCCGCGCTGCGCGCAGCGGCAGACGCGAGGCCGCACGCCGAGGCGCGTGCGCCGCGACCGCACTACGCGCCGCCTGCGCTGAGCGCGAGCGTCGAGACGTTCGCTGCGAATCTCGATGCCGCGGGCGCCCAGCTCGTGCGCTGCGACGCTCGCGCGCTGCCTGAAGCGCTCGCGCGCATCACCGGCTTCGCCAGCGCGGCGCACGTGTGGTCCTCGTTGCCGGAGGTGGCGGCGCGCGGCGTCGCGTGCGAAGTGCCGACGACCCACGCACTCGCAGTGCTCGACTTCGCGCTTCTCAGGGGCGAGCTCGCCGTCGGCGAGAACGGCGCCGTCTGGCACGCTCCAAGCTCGCCGCTCGAGCGAGCCGCCGCGCTGCTCGCCGAGCAACTCGTCCTCGTCGTGCCCGAGCGCGCGCTCGTCGCCACGCTGCACGAGGCCTACGCGCGCATCGATGCCGCCGCGCACGCCTTCGGCTGGTTTCTCGCGGGCCCCTCGAAGACCGCCGACATCGAGCAGGCGCTCGTGCTCGGCGCGCACGGCCCGTGTGCCGCGACAGTGGTGCTCACGGCGTAGCCGGCGCGAGCAGCAAGACGCGCGCGGCTGCGAGAGAATGCGCCCGCACCCAGGAGATCCGCATGCCCGAAGCCAGCCTCGTCCTCCGCAACGCCTCCATCGTCGATGGCACGGGCGCACCTGCCTTCGCGGGCGACGTCGCCGTCGTGGGCGATCGCATCTCCGCCGTCGGGCACTTCTCAGGGCGCGGCGCGCGCGAGATCGATGCCGGCGGCCTGACACTCGCGCCCGGCTTCATCGACATCCACACCCACTTCGATCCGCAACTCTGCTGGGACGGCTTCGCGACGCCGTCGGTCGAGCACGGCATCACCACCGTCGTGATCGGGAATTGCTCGCTCTCGCTCGCGCCAGTGCGACCCGGCGCTTCGGGCAAACTCGTTTCGATGTTCGCGGTGATCGAGGACATCAAGAAGCCCACCTTCGACGCGGCAGTCCCGTTCACGTGGGAGAGCTTCCCCGAGTACCTCGCGCACATCCGGCCGAAGCTGGGCGTGAACGTCGGCGCGCTGATCGGGCACTCGGCGTTGCGGCTCTACGTGATGGGGGCGGCGAGCCAGGAGCGCATCGGGACGGACGCGGAGATCGCCGACATGTGCCGCCTCGTCGAGGAGGCGATGGCGGCGGGCGCGCTCGGCCTCTCGTCGTCGTACGTCGACATCGACGAGAACACGAAGCCGGTGCCGAGCCGTTATGCCGATCTGCGCGAGAAGGTCGCACTGTGCAAGGCCATGATGAGATCAGGGCGCGGCGTGTTCCAGGTCGTGCCGTACTTCCCGGATCCCGCCCAACAGCTCGCGAACATTCGCGAGCTGGGCGAGATCAGCCGCGCGTCGGGCGCGCTCTGCTCGCTGCAGCCGATCCTGTCGAGCCCGGCCTCGCCGCTCGCCGCCGAATCGATCGCGGCGCTCGAGCACGAGCGCGCGAGCGGAGCGCGAGTCTATGGACAGGTGATGCCGCGCTGCTTCGATCTGAACATGCGCCTCTCCGAGACGAGCATGCTGCTGTTCGCGCTGCCCGGCTGGAAGGCGATCATGGATCGCCCGAGGGCGGAGCGCGTCGCGCTGTTCACGGGGCGCCGCGCGGCGCTCGCCTTCGAAATGAAGAACGCGGCCGGCATGAGCAGCGCATTGCCGTTCCTGCGCGTCGGCTTCACGCGCGCGCCCGAGAACCAGCAATACCGCGGACGCATCCTCGCCGAGATCGCGCAGACCGAGCGAAAGGAGCTAGGCGACGTAATTCTCGACCTCTCGCTCGCCGACGACCTCGAGACCGAGTTCCAGCTGAAGGACGCGCTCAACGCGCACAAGCCCTCGGTCGCGAAGCTGCTCGATCATCCGCTGCTGCACTTCGGCGCGAGCGATGCCGGCGCGCACATCACGCAGTTCTGCGGAACCGGCGACACGACGCACTTGCTCGAGCATTACGTCCGTAACACGAAGCAGATGACGCTCGAGCGCGCGGTGCACCGCATGACCGGCGAGCTCGCGCGCGATTGGGGTTTCGCGGATCGCGGCGTGATCGCCGCCGGCAAGGCCGCCGATCTCGTGCTGTTCGACCCCGCGCGCGTGGCCTGCGCCGCCGAAGAGTTCGTCAACGACTTCCCCGGCGAGGCAAATCGCTACGTGCGTCGCGGCAGCGGCTACGCGGCCGTGATCGTGAACGGCGAGATCGTGCTGCGCGACGGCGTGTACACCGAGGCGCGGCCGGGGCGCGTGGTATGACGGCACGCAGACGCAAGCCTGCGCGAGCGCCGAGGCGCGGAGCGATGACGCCGTTCCGCAGTGCGGAGGTGGCGGCGGTGTTCGCGGGTTATCCGCGCGAAATCCAGCGCAGGCTGCTCGCGCTGCGTGAGCTGATCCTCGCGACCGCCACCCGCACCGAGGGCGTGGGCGAGCTCGAGGAGACTCTGCGCTGGGGCGAGCCCGCCTATCTTACGACGGAGAGCAAGAGCGGAAGCCCGGTGCGGATCGACTGGAAGCCGCGCAACCCGTCGCAGTACGCGATGTACTTCCAATGCCAGACGGATCTCGTGGAGACGTTTCGACTGCGCTTCCCGCACACGTTCGTGTTCGAGGGGAACCGCGCGATCGTTTTCGATCAGGCCGTCGCGCCGGATCTGGACGCGCTCGCGCTCTGCGTCGCGGCTGCGCTGAGCTACCACCGTAACAAGCAGGCGCTGCGAAGAGCGGCGCGCCGCTGATGCCCGCCGCCTAAAGCCCCGCTCCGCGCAGCTCCCGATCCGCGCGTGCCGCGAGCTTCGGAACGCGCGCGCCAATTGCGAGCATGCGCGAGTCCTTGCTCTCGCCGCGCGCGAAGCGCGTGTAGAGCTGCTGCGAGACGACCGCGGTCTTCCAGTACGCAAACGCGGTCCACCACGGCAGCCCCGCGAGCTCCACACCGGTGCGCTCCGCGTAGCGCGCAGCGATTTCGGCGCGCGACGGCAACCCGAGCTCGAGCATGCCGAGGTGGCTCGAGAGCTCGCGAAACGTCGCGTCACTGGCGTCGGGCCAGTACTGGAGGAGCGTGCCGACGTCGATCAGTGGATCGCCGAGCGTCGTCATGTCCCAATCGAAGATCGATTTGCAGCGATCGGGATCAGCCGGATCGAACTGGCAGTTATCAGGCTTGAGATCGTTGTGCACGAAGCTCGTGCGCTGCGGCGGCGGCACGGCTTTCGCGAGGCGTTCGGCGATCGCATCCATGCGGCCGTCGTCTTCGGACGGCCTCACCAGCTCCCAGCGCTTGCGCCAGCCCGCGACCTGGCGGGCGGCGAAGCCCTCGGGCTTGCCGAGATCGGCGAGCTCGCAGGCGGCGGGATCGAGGCCGTGGAGCTCCGCCATCGCATCGCTGATCGCGAAGCCGATGCGGCGCCCGACGTGCGCGTGCCGGCGCATCGCCTCGGGGATCGCGGTGCGCACCACGACGCCGCTGCGCCGTTCCATCACGAAGAAATCGGAG
>JANNKN010000130.1:0-9750 GCA_031396315.1 Deltaproteobacteria bacterium | reverse complement strand
GTGGCGGCGGCGCCGTAGGCGGTCTTGACGGTTTCGGCGGTGTCGCCGAGGCCGAGGCCCTTGTCGGTTTTGAGCGTCGACATGTCGGCGATGGTGATGCGGGTGAGCTTGCCGGCTTCGAGCATGACCCAGAGAAACTCGGGCGCGTTCTTCGGCTGGTACTCGTCGCAGTCGCCCGGGATGCCGGCACGGCGGGGAAGCACGTGGTGCTGTCGACGCCGACGGGCTCGGGAAAGTCGCTCGTCGCGCTGGGGCTGCACTTCAAGGCGTTGTGTGAAGGGAAGCGCTCGTTCTATACGGCGCCGATCAAGGCGCTCGTGAACGAGAAGTTCTTCGCGCTGTGCGAGGCGCTCGGGCAAGAGAACGTCGGGATGATGACGGGCGACGCCTCGATCAATTGGGCGGCCCCAGTGATCTGTTGCACGCAGGAAGTGCTCGCGAACATGGCGCTGCGGCAGGGCGAGCGGCTCGATGCGCCGTACGTCGTGATCGACGAGTTTCATTTCTATGGCGATCGCGAGCGGGGCTGGGCGTGGCAGCTGCCCCTAATTACGCTGAAGCACAGCACGTTCTTGTTGATGTCGGCGACGCTCGGCAACACCGCGCCGATCGAGGAGAAGCTCGAGGCGTACACGGGGCGCAAGGTGTCGCTGGTGTGGAGTGACGAGCGACCCGTGCCGCTCGACTACGAGTACTGCGAGACGTCGCTGCACGAGACGGTCGAGGATCTGCTCGAAGGGCGGCGCGCGCCGATCTACGTGGTCAACTTCACCCAGCGCGAAGCCGTGGAGGTCGCATCGGCGCTGACGAGCGCGAAGGTCGCGAACCGCGAGACGCGCCAGCGCATTGCGGAGCTGACGCGGGATTTTCGCTTCGACACGCCGTTCGGGCGCGAGATGAAGCGCATCGTGTCGCATGGCATCGGGCTGCATCATGCGGGCCTCTTGCCGAAGTATCGCCTGCTCGTGGAGCAGCTCGCCCAACAAGGGCTGCTGCGCGTGATCTCGGGGACGGACACGCTCGGCGTGGGCGTGAACATTCCGATCCGCTCGGTGCTGTTCACGAAGCTGAGCAAGTACGACGGCGAGAAGGTGCGCGTGCTCTCTGCGCGCGATTTCAAGCAGATCGCGGGGCGCGCGGGACGGCGCGGCTTCGATGTGCGCGGCAGCGTGATTTGCCAGGCGCCGGCCTACCTGATCGAGGCCAAGGCCGTAACAGGCAAGCGCCGCGGCGGCGGCGCTCGTGGTCAGGCGAAGGGGAAGGCGAAGTTCAACAAGGCTCGGCGGCCGCCGCCGGGCTTCGTCGGCTGGACGAAGGACACCTTCGAGCAACTCGTGCGGCGCCAGCCCGAGGCGCTCGTGTCGGGCTTTCGCATCTCTCACGGCATGATGGTCGCAGTGCTCCAGCGCTCGCGCGTCGAGGTCGGCAAGCGCGGCGGCTACGGCGCACTCGTGCAGCTGGTCGCGCGCACCCATGAATCTCCGCATCGCAGGCGCCGCATCGTGCGCGACATGGCGGTGCTCTTCCGCGCACTGCGCCGCGCCGGCATCGTGCACGTCGCGAACCACGAGGCGCGCGTCGATCCCGACTTGCAGGCGGACTTCTCGCTGCACCAGACGCTCTCCCTCTACTTCGTCGACGCGATCTCCGCGCTCGACAGGGACGCGCCCGATTATCCGCTGCAGGTCATCGGCGTCGCCGAGGCGGTGATCGAGAACCCGAACGCGATCCTGCAGCAACAGCTGAAGGTCGTGAAGACCGAGCTGATGGAGAAGCTGAAGGCAGATCGCGTGCCGTTCGAGGAGCGGCTCGCGAGGCTCGACCAAGTTTCACTGCCCGCTCCAGAGGCGGATTTCATCTACGCGACGTTCCGCGTGTTCGCCGAGCACCATCCCTGGGTGAGCGAAGAGGGCGTGCACCCGAAATCGATCGCGCGCGAGATGATCGAGCACACGGCGACGTTCGACGGCGTGATCCGGCGCTACGGCCTGCACCGCAGCGAGGGCTTGTTGTTGCGATACCTCTCGCAGGTGCACGCGACGCTCGATCAGTCGGCGCCCGACACCGCGAAGACGGAGGCCCTCGAGGACGCGATCGCGTATCTGCGCGAGATCGTGCGGCGCACGGATTCGAGCCTGCTGACGGCGTGGGAGAATCTCGCGGCATTGCCCGCCGCCGCCCAGGTGCGCGCAAACGAGCGCAGCTCGCCTGTGCCGCGGCGCAAGCAGCAGCGCGATCTCGCGAGCGAGCCGAAGGCGCTGCGCGCGCGCGTCCACGCGGAGATGCGCGTGTTCGTGCAGGCGCTCGCCGACGGCGACTACGACGAGGCGGCGCGTTCGATCTTGCAAACGGAGGGCGACGCCTGGGACGGGGCGCGCGTCGCCGAGGAGGCGCGCGGTTACCTCGACGTGCACGGCGAGCTGCGTTTCGACCCGGCCCGCGTGCGTGGCCATCACACGACGGTGAAGCCCTTTGCGCCCCGCGTCTTCCGCGCGCAGCACGCGCTGCTCGGCGCCGATGGGGAGGAGCGAGGCTACGTCGAGGGCGAGATCGATCTGCGCGAGGCCCGGGAGCCGGAGGGTCCCCTCGTCCGGCTGCTCGGGTTCCGCGCATGACCCTTTTTGGGCTCTTTTCCCGCCCCTCGGTCTGGACGATGCAACCCTCGTGCGGAACGAGCGCAGCCAAGTCTTGTTGTTCGGGTTCGGCAAGGCTCACGACGAGCTCGCCGGCCGAATCGTCGTGCTCGGATATCGCGCGCTGCGCGCGAACGACCTCGAGAGCGCAGTCCATCTGATCCGTCGCCAGGATCAACCCGTGCGCGTCTTGATGTTCTCGCCCGACGCTCCGTTCGCGGACCGTACGCACGACCTGCGCCGGATGGGGGAGGCGAGTGGCGCGCTCGGCCTGCGCAGCATCGTGTCGGGCACCCAGCCAAACGCCGCGGGCCTCGCGGCGCTGAAGCGCGACGGCGTGCGCTACGCGTTGTGGGAGGGCTTTCACGACGCAGAGCTGCGCTTCACGCTGAACGCCGCGCTCTACGACGAGACGCGCGGTCAGCTGCGCCCCGCGCTGCGCGTTCCTGCGAGCCTGGTCGCGCGCATCAAGTCGGGTTCCGGCGAGAAGGCGGGCATGCTCTACAACCTGTCGGCGACGGGGGCGTTCATCGAGACGCCGCGCCCTAACATGCCGGGCGGCCGGATCACGCTCACGATCGAGTTCTCCGGCGGAGCCGTCTCCACACCGGCGAACGTCGTGTTCGCGAATGTTCCAGGCAACCTGCAGAAGCCGAACCTGCCTCTCGGCATGGGCGTCAAGTTCGCAGGCATCTCGCCCGAGGCGGCGGACCGCGTTGCGAAGTACATCTCGGAGCGCGCGCGGAGCTACGAGCTCTAGTCGCGCGGGATCCTGGCACCGCTTCTCTAACGACTTCGCGTCGGCTTCCAGCTGCGCGGCGAGATTTTGGAGGGCGGCCGCTGCGCCGGCGACTCGTCCGGTCGCCAGAACACGCGGCCCGACTCGCGCGCCGGCGGCGTGTGCGGCGCCGCAGAAATGCCGCGCGGTGCGGCGCTCGCGAGCTCACTCAGCCCGTGCGCGCCGATCGCGACCGTCGCTCCCTGCAGCGCGCCGAGCACACTCAGCAGCGCGAACGCCGCGATCCACGCTGCGCGGCGCAGGATGCGTCGCTCAGGTTCGCCAAGGCGCCTGCGCTCCGGCGGTGCCGGCTGCGGCGCTCCCGCGGCCCCGAGGCCGGTTTCGATCTGCGCTCCGAGGACGAGCTGCATCGTGCTCCCCTTCGCTCGCTGAACTGGTGAGTGTCTCGGTCGAGCGCGCAAGAAACTTTCGTTCGCGCGCGATCTACGGCCTCAAGTACGCAGAAAATCGAGGCTTTCTCCGCTATGCGGCTACCGTGCGCCGCGTGCTGCGCGGCTGGCTCCAACGGCCTGAGATCTCTCCGTTCGCGCTCGCGAGCTATCGCCGTGAGCTGCGCGCGGAGGCGGCGCTGCCGGTGTGTTATGCGCTGCTCGAGGGCGGCTTCGTCGGCGTGCTCGCCGACAAGGTCTTTCACCTCGGCCCGTTCGGCATTGCGCTGATCAGCGCTTCCCAGCTCTTTGGCCATCTCGCCAGCGCGAGCTGGGCTCGGCTCGGCGAGCGCATGCACAAAGTGCCGCTGATCAACGCACTGCAGTTTTCCGTCGCGATCCTCACGGGCGCGATCGCGCTGATTCCCGCGACGAATGCGGGCGCCAAGCTGTTCATCACGGCGTTGATCGCGACGCACGTCGTGCGCGGCGGCATCACCACCCTGCGAAGCGTGATCTGGACACAGAACTACGACGGCGGCGTGCGCGCTCGCGTGACGGCGCGGCTCACGTTCGTCGGACAAGGCGTGCTCGCCGCGACCGCCTGGCTCGCGGGTGAATGGCTCGATCGCAGCGGGCTCGCGTTCGGCGCGCCGTACGCGCTCGGTGCGGTGTTGGGCTTCGTCGGCGCGGCCGCGTATGCGGGCCTCACGATGCGCGGCGAGGAATCGCGCGACGCGGCGCCACTCGGCGCCGCAGACGCGGCCGTGCGCGCTCGGCGTGGTTCGGTGTTCGCGCTGCTGCGCGAGGATCCGCTCTACGCGCGCTATCTGCTCTGGCAGTCGCTGCTCGGCATCTCGAACATGATGATCGAGCCCGCCGTCGTCGTGCTCGTCTCGCGCGAGCTCGCGGCGGATACGTCGACGAGCGTTGCGCTGATTACGGCGATTCCCGTCGCGCTCGGCGTGCTGCTGCTGCCGTTCTGGGCGGCCTACGTCGATCGCGTTCACGTCGCAGAATTTCGCGCGCGGCACAGCTGGCTGTGGGTGATCTCTCAGGCCGTCACCGGGATCGGTGCGCTCCGCGGCTCGCTCGCGTGGGTAGCAGCGGGGCGCGTTCTGCTCGGCATCGCGCGCGGCGGCGGAACGCTCGCCTGGAACATCGGCCATAACGACTTCGCGAAGCCGGAGCGCGCCGGCGCCTACATGGGCCTCCACGCGACCCTCACCGGCGTGCGCGGAGCGTTCGCGCCGTTTCTCGGAGTTGCACTCTATGCGGGCGTCTCCGCACGCGAGCTCCCCGGCGGCATCCTTTTGCCAGCACTCCCCGCAATCGGCGGCTGGATGATGATGCTCGCCGCGGCTCTGAGTACCGTCGCGACGCTCGGCTTCGCGGCGCTGCATCGGCGCATCTTGGCGGAGCGCGCCGAGAGGAGTTCCTCGTGATCGACGACGCTGGCCGAGCTCTCGTGGACCACGCGCTCTCGACGACTCGCTCCGTGCGGCGCCGCATCGATTGGGCGCGGCCCGTCGAGCCCGAGGTGATCGAGGCTGCGATCGACGTTGCGGTGCAGGCGCCGACCGGCGCGAATGCCGAGGCATGGCGCTTCCTCGTGCTGAGCGAGCCCGCTCCGAAGCTCGCAGTCGCAGAGCTCTACCGCGCAGCGCTGGTGCGCCTTCGCGCGACGCGCAGCGAAGCGGCGCAGAAGCAGTCGGTGAACGATCTCGCCGAGCGCCTGCACGAGGTGCCCGCGCTCATCATCGTGTGCAGTGAGGGCATACCCGCCGCCGCGAGCCGCGCGCTGCAGGTTGCGTTCTACGCGTCGGTGCTGCCGGCGGCTTGGTCGCTGATGGTGGCGCTGCGCGCGCGCGGCATCGGCGCGACTTGGACGACACTGCACCTCTTGCACGAAGCCGAAGCAGCCGCCGCGCTCGGCATCCCCGATGGCGTGACGCAGACCGTGCTGCTGCCCGTCGGCTACATGCGCGATGCCGTGCTGAAACCTGCTGCGCGCAAGAGCGCGCGCGAAGTGACGTACTGGAATCGCTGGGGCCAACAGCGCTAGCAAGCGGGCGAGTCGAAGCGCGAGGAGCCTGCCGATGCCGATGCCGAGCCAGATCCCGATCATCGACACGATGCTCGGCGTGCCCGAGGAAAACCAGAAGGGCGTCTACGACTTCATGCGTCCGCTCTTCCGCGACGCGGAGACGATTGAGAGCTTCGACTTTCCCGTGCAATACATGTTCAAAGATTTCCCCAAGGTGGACAAGCAAGAGGACTACATCACCTACACGCTGAAGCTGATGGACCAGTACGGCATCGAGCGTGCGATGACGGGAGTTTCGCTCGGGAACCCCGAGGCCAATAACAACCTCGCGGTCAGACGGCACCCGGATCGCTTCATCGCCTCGTGCGGGTCCGACCCCAACCAAGGCATGGAGGGCGTGCGCGAGATCGTGCGCATGCACGAGGAGTACGGGATCAAGGCGGTCTCAGCGTTTCCGTCGGGCCTGTTTCCGCAAGTCCCGATCGGCGACGCGAAGTGGTATCCGATCTTCGCGAAGTGCGTCGAGCTCGACGTCGCGTTCTTCTGCTGCATCGGCGTGCCTGGCCCGCGCATCCCGATGGCGCCGCAGGTGCTCGATCAAGTCGACGAGATCTGTTGGTTCTTTCCGGAGCTGCGCTTCGTCTTTCGTCACGGCACGGAGCCGTGGCAGGCGCTCGCGGTGAAGCTGATGCTCAAATGGCCGAACTTGTACTACTCGACCAGCGCGTTCGCGCCGAAGCATTATCCGAAAGAGATCGTGCAGTTCGCGAACACGCGCGGCGCCGACAAGGTGATCTACGCCGGTTACTTCCCGGCGGGTCTCACACTCGAGCGCATCTTCGGCGAACTGCCGAATGTTCCGTTTCGCGACGAAGTCTGGCCGAAGTTCCTGCGCGAAAACGCGCGGAGGGTGCTGAAGCTCTGACGCGCGGCTCGCAGAGCCGCGGCGTCAGGTCTCGATCAGCTTCTCGAGCGCCGCACGGTTCTTGATCGTGATCGTGCCGTCGTGCATCGCGACGATGCCTTCGCTGGTCCACGCGCGCACGGCCTTGTTCACGCTCTCGCGCGTCGCGCCGACGAGGTCGCCGAGCTCGCCTTGCGGGAGACGCACCGTAATGACCGAGCCGCCGTTCCGGCCGGGCTCGCTCCAACGATCGGCAAAGCCGAGCAGGCACTTGGCGAGCCGCGCATTCACCGGTCGGAAGTTGTTGTCCTCGAGCGATTCCGAGAGCTTGATCATGCGCGCCGCCAGCGCGCCGAGCAGCCAGATCGCGATGTCGGGGAATCGCCGCAGCAGCGGAATCAACTCGCGCCGCTGGATCATCAATAAGTCGCAGTCCTCGACCGCGACGTTGCTCGCCGTGCGCATGCCCTGGGCGAATGCTCCGAGCTCGCCGAGCACCTCGCCCGCGCCCATGTAGCGGAACACGACGTCGTCGCCTTCCGGGCCAGTCGAGTACGCCTTCACGCGACCGGTCACGATCACGTAGACCTCGCCGCCCTCGTCGCCCTTGTGGAACAACATCTCGCCCGCATGCAGCCGGCGCCTTCGGGAGATCAGCACGATCTCGTCGAGCTCGCGGTCACCGAGGCCCGCGAAAAGATCGAGCTTGGAGAGCAGCCGCTTGCGGTCTTCCATCGCGTGGCCCTCGCGCTGGGAAGCGCCGAATCGGAGCTGACCCTAGCTCGGGTGAACCCGCGAGCGAACGCGCAAGCAAGCTTGCGGGGGCGCAGGGATCAGCGCTTCACCCGCAGCCCGGTGCCGAACGCGATCAGCTCGACCCCCGCGGTGCCCTTGCCGTTGGCGCCCTGGTTCACGAGCTCTGCGGATTCGAGCCGCACCCCGATCAATGCGTCGCAGCCCTTCGCGGCGGCAGCTTCTTTGAGGCGGAGCAAGGCTTCGCGCCGCGCCCGCTCGAAGAGCGTCTCGAACGACCGCACGTTGCCGCCGAATAGCTGCCGGATGCCGGCGGCGAAGCGCTTCCAGTAATCGAGCGAGATCACGACGCTGCCGGTGAGCAGCATCGCGTCTTCGACGCGCCAGTCGGCGGGCACGCGGCGCGTGGTGAGCGCGAGCAGACGGCGATGGCGGCGCTCGCGCTTCGCGAGGTCCTGAAAGTGAAAGTGCTCGATCGATTTACCGGAGACGAAGCCGAGCGCGAGCAGGAACGCGCTGACCAGCAGCTGGTCCATCCCGGCTCAGTCGACTCGCACGGCGGTGCCGTACGCGAAGATCTCCGCGGCGCCCTGCGTGACGGAGGTGGTCGCGAAGCGCACGTTCACGACTGCGTTCGCGCCGAGCCCGCGCGCCTCCTCCACCATGCGCGACGTGGCTTCCTGGCGCGCTTCGTTGAGCAGCTCGGTGTAGCCCTTGAGCTCGCCGCCCACGAGGTTCTTGAGGCCGGCGAGGAAATCCTTGCCGAAGTGCTTGGCGCGCACGGTGCTGCCACTCACGACGCCGTAGAACTCACGAATTGCGCGGCCCGGGACTTCTTCGGTGTTGGTCAGGATCACGCTGGCGCTCCCTCGCTGAACGCCTCGCAATCGGCTTCGCGCCGGGTGCGCTTGAGGCGTGAGCGCGGCGCACGCCGGGCTACCCGAGGCTTCCCGCAGGCGCGTCCGCGAGTGAGCGCCGCTCCCGAATCATGCCGCGCAGCTTGAGGACGCTGCGCGGGCGGTTCATGCCGATCGCGCCGGTGAGGCGCCCGGCGCGGCCGAAGGCCATTACGAACCGCCGCTCGGCGAGCGAGCCCTCCAGCAGGCGCGATTCGTCCCCCGCACCGATCCGGCCGACGATCTGCAGCTTGCAGTCGAACTGATCCGACCACACGAACGGCACCGGGCTGAAGGACTGCACCGCGCCGGCGCCGGCGAGCAGCGTCGCGGCGGCGTGTTCCGCCTGCTCGGTGGCGTTCGTCCAGTGCTCGATGCGCATCGCCTCGTCGAACAGCGCGTTCGGCCAGCGCGCGACGTCGCCCACCGCGGCCACATTCGGCGCCCGCGTCGCGCGGCACGCGGCATCGCATACCACGCCATCCGCCAGCTCGAGGCCCGAGCTTTCGAGCCACGAAGTGTTAGGTAGGGAGCCGACGCCGACGACGACGACGTCGGCTGCGATGCGCGAGCCGTCGGCGAGCTCGAGGCCGGCGACGCGTTCGCCGCCGAGGAAGCGCGCGACGCCCACACCGCAGCGCAGCGCGACGCCGTGTTCGCGGTGGATGTCGCCGACGGCCGCGCCGAGTTCGCGCCCGAGGCCGCGCTCGAGCGGTGCGGCCAACGCCTCGACGACGCTCACTTCGAGCCCCCGCGCGCGGCAGGTCGCCGCGACCTCCATGCCGACGAAGCCTGCGCCGATCACGGCAACGCGCGGCGCACGCGCGAGCTCCGTGCGCAATGCGAGCGCGTCGGCCTGCGTCCGCAGCACGTGGATGCCCGCGAGCGGCGGCGTGTTCGGGATGCGTCGCGCCGCCGAGCCGGTCGCGATCACGAGCGCGTCATAGGCAACGCGTTCGCCGTCCGCGAGCACGACCTCGCGCGTCGCGAGCTCGAGCGCCTCCGCGCGCGTGCCGAGCTTCCACACGACGCCGAGCGCCTCATCCTCCGGCCGCATCAAGCTCGTGCGCGCCACCTCCCACTTCCCCGCGAGTACTTCCTTCGAGAGCGGCGGCCGGTCGTACGGCATGTCCTTCTCGTCCCCGATGGCGACCAGCTCACCCTGATAACCCAACCGCCGCAGCGCCTGCGCCGAACGCAAGCCCCCGAGCGACGCACCCACGATCACGATTCGACTCAGCTTCGACATGAGGCGCGGCACGTTACCGACGCAAATCCCCGCGCGCGCGGGCTCCGACTGGGTATCGGACGCGCCTCGAGGGCGCGTGCTATCCGCCCCTCCCCCAAGCC
>JANNKN010000103.1:0-5271 GCA_031396315.1 Deltaproteobacteria bacterium | reverse complement strand
GTGAATTTGTACCTTTAGCAGAAGATGTAGCCTTCTTGCTCAATTACTTGGATGTGGAAAAAAGGCGACTGGGTCGACAAGTGGAACTTGTAGTAGAAACAGCAGGGCATTTCGAACACCATAGCATTGCGCCGTTGTTGTTTTTGCCATTTCTGGAGAATGCGATGCAGCTCGAACTCGTCACCGAAGGCCTCCAGTTCCCCGAAGGCCCGATCGCGATGGCGGACGGCTCGGTCGTGCTCGTCGAGATCCGCCGCCAAACGCTCACGCGGGTTCAAGCGAACGGGAAGCAAGAGGTGATCGCCGAGCTCGGCGGCGGCCCGAACGGCGCCGCGGTCGGCCCCGACGGCGCGGCTTACATCTGTAACAACGGCGGCTTCCAGTGGCACGTGGGCCCGGGCGGCGCAGTCTCGCCGCACGGCACGGCACTCGACTACAAGACCGGCTCGATCCAGCGCGTCGACCTGAGAACTGGCGCCGTGAAGACGCTCTACGACGCCTGCGACGGCCGTTCGCTGCGCGGCCCGAACGACCTCGTGTTCGACAGCAGCGGCGGCTTCTGGTTCAGCGACCTCGGCAAAGGCAACGGCGACACGATGCAGATGGGGCACGTGCTCTACGCGCGGCCCGACGGCTCGAAGATCACGCGCGCGCGCGACAGCATGCTGACGCCGAACGGTGTCGGCCTCTCGCCCGACGAGCGCACGCTCTACGTCGCGGAGACGCACACCAGCCGCGTGTGGGCCTTCGCGATCGCAAGCCCGGGCGTGCTCGCGGCGGGCACGGATCTGTTCAGCCCCGGCAAAGTGCTCGGCCCGCTGCCGGGCTATCAGCTGCTCGACAGCCTCGCCGTCGAGGCGAGCGGCAAGGTGTGCGTGGCGACGCTCGTCACCGGCGGCATCACCGCGTTCGATCCCGAGGGTGGCACCGAGCACTTCCCCGTACCGGATCCGATCACCACCAACATTTGTTTTGGCGGTGCCGACATGCGCGATGCGTGGATCACGGCGTCGAGCACAGGCAAGCTCTACCGCTGCCGCTGGCCGCGGCCGGGGTTGAAGCTCGCTTTCAACGCCTGAGCTCAGCGCGCCGCGCGCTCGCGTTCCCAGCGTTCGGTCACGTCGCGCACGATGGCCGCGACGGCGCGCACCTCGCCGCGCTCGCCCATTAGCAGCGCGATCGAGAATTCGATCGAGATGCGCTTTCCGTCGGCGCGCAGCGCCGGCACGGCGAGTAGGCGCGCGCCGTAGTCCGAGTGCCCCGTGGCGATCACCTTCGCCCAGCCGCGCCAGTGCGGCGGGCGCTGGCGCTCGGGGACGATGAGATCGAGCGATTGCCCGAGGGCCGCCGACTCCGGGAAGCCGAAGATGCGCTCGGCGCCCGCGTTCCAGAGCACGATCGCGCCGGAGCGATCGGCGACGATCACGCCATCGGGGGTGTGCTGCACGAGGTCGCGGGCGAGATCGTCCATGGGGTGAGCCTCGCTGCGAGCCGCGTGCGGCACAACGCGCGCGTGACCGTGCTCAGTGGCTCACGACGTGCCCGCCGTCCACGTTGTAGCTCTGGCCCGTGATCCAGGCGCCTTGGTCCGAGCACAGGAACACGACCGCGGCAGCGATGTCGAGTCCGCTGCCGGCGCGGCCGAGCGGAATCGCCGACTTCACGAGGCCCTGCCACGTGTCGCCGCGCCCGAGGTCGTCCATGCGCGAGGTGTCGATCACGCCGGGGCAGATCGCGTTCACGCGAATGCGGTGCACGCCGACTTCTTGCGCCATCGAGGCCGTGAGCGCCTGCAGGCCCGCCTTCGACGCGGCGTAGGCCGACGTGTTAGGGGGGAGCGCCTTGCCGGCGATCGACGAGATGTTCACGATGCTGCCGCCGCGGCCTTGCGCGATCAGCTTTCGCCCGAAGAACTTCGACATCAGGAAGCTGCCGGTGAGATTCACCTCGAGCACCGCGCGCCAGGCTGCGACGTCCACGTCGACGACCGGCGCGCGATCCTCGCCGCGTGCGGCGCCCGCGTTGTTGACGACGATGTCCACGCGCCCGAGCTCGCCGACGACGCGATCCGCGAGCGCGGCCACGGCGCTCTCGCTCGCGACGTCGGAGACCACCGCGAGCGCGCGGCGGCCGAGCGCGCGCACTTCGTCGCCGACGCTCTCGACGTCGCGCCAGCCCGCGGCGCGCTCGTCGGCGGGGTAGCGCTCGGGCGCGCGGCCCGTGCCGGTGAGCACGATGTCGCAGCCCGCGCGTGCGAGCTCCACCGCGATCGGCCGCCCGATCGAGCGCATGCGGCCTGCGCCCGTAACAACTGCCACCTTGTCCGAGAGCCCCGTCAGCGCGTAGTCCGCCATCGATCCTCCGATTCGCACATTTTGCGCCGGCGGTGCACCGTATCAATGGGCACCTCGATCGGGTGCGCTCAGGAGGCTCGATGGCGGCTCCCATCAAGGACGACGCGTACTACGAGGCGATCAAGCGCCGCTTCGCCGAGGAGCGCGATCTACGGCTCGGGTATCGGCCCGAAGGCACGGCGCAGTTCACCTCCGAGCTGACCGGCGCGCTCGCGAGGTACGCGCGGGATCCGTACGGCGGCGAAGTCGCGCCGCGCGCGCCGATCGACGACCAGGTCGAGGTGCTCTTCATCGGCGGCGGGTTTTCCGCGCTGCTCACCTCGGCGCGGCTGAGCGAGAAGGGCGTGAGCAGCATCCGCATCGTCGAGCGCGGCGCAGACGTCGGCGGCACCTGGTATTGGAACCGCTACCCGGGCGTCGCGTGCGACGTCGTCGCCTACGACTACATGCCGCTGCTCGACGAGATGGGCACCGTGCCGACGCGCCACTACGCGGGCGGCGCGGAGATTCTCGAGCACTGCCGCGCGATCGCGCGCCGGTACGACCTGTATCGCCTCGCGGTGTTCCAGACGACCGTGACGTCGACGGTGTGGAATGAGGAAGAGCGGCTTTGGCACCTCGCCACCGACCGCGGCGACACGATGCGCGCGCGCTTCGTCGTGTGCGCCAACGGCACGCTCTCGAAGCCGAAGCTCGCGCGGATCGCGGGCATGGAGACGTTCCGCGGCCACTCGTTCCACACCTCGCGCTGGGATTACGACTACACGGGTGAGCGGCTCGAGAAGCTTGGCGACAAGGCCGTCGGCATCATCGGCACCGGCGCGACCGCCGTGCAGGCGGTGCCCGAGCTCGCTGCGAACGCGAAGCACCTCACGGTCTTCCAGCGCACGCCGTCGTCGATCGACGTGCGCGACGATTGGCCCACGGACCCGCAGTGGGCGGCGTCGCTGCCAGCCGGCTGGCAGGCCGCGCGGCGCGCGAAGGCACTCGAGGAGCCCATGCTGCGCATCGGGCAGGGCCGCTCGCCGCAGCCGGAGTCGCGCGCAGAGAAGATTCAGCGCCAAGAGCGCGAAAACATCGACTACATGATGCGCATCCATCGTCGCATCGACGAGATCGTGGTGAACCCTGCGACCGCCGAGGCGCTCAAGCCTTGGTACATGTTCATGTGCAAGCGGCCGTGCTTTCACAACGACTACTTGCCCGCGTTCAATCGCGCGAACGTGAAGCTCGTCGACACGCGCGGGCGGGGCGTCAGCGAGATCGGCGAGCGCGGCCCCATCCTCGACGGAACGACCTACGACCTCGACTTGCTGATCTACGCGACCGGCTTCGAGGTGCAGAAGACGGGGATCTGGAATCGCATCGTCGGACGCGACGGGCAGGACCTCGAGCGGAAGTACGCCGATGGCATCCGCACGCTGCTCGGCATTCACACGCGCGGCTTCCCGAACCTTTTCATCATGGGCGGTTATCAGGCCTCGTTCCAGTTCAACCTGACCGACATGCTGCAGACCCAAGGCGACCACATCGCCGCGTGCATCGACTGGGTGCGCCAGCGTGGCCTCGCGACCATCGACCCGACCGAGGATGCCGAGGAGTGGTGGGTGCAGGAAGTGATTGCGCATCGCGGCAAGACGTCGCGCAATCACGATTGCACGCCCGGGTACTACAACTTCGAGGGCGAGTCGAACCGCCGTCAGGACGGCAACTACAACGGCGGCTTCCGCGAGTACTGGCTCCACCAGCGCGAGGTGCGCGAGCGGATGGAGGCGCGCTTCGAGTTCGGAACGTGAGCGCGCGTCAGCCGAGCGCGCCGCTGCTCATCGCCTGTGCCACCTCGTCGTCGCTCATGCCGAGCAGCTCGGTCAACACCTGATACGTGTGCTCGCCGATGCAGGGGGCCGGGAAGCGCGGGCCGTTGTCGTAGCCGGCGATCTTGAACTGGTGGCCCTCGTAGGGCACCTCGCCCATCTCGGGGTGCGTGAGGCGCCGGAAGAATTCGCGGTGGGCGAGCTGCGGATCCTGCATGTGATCGCTCGAGCGCTGCATCATGCCGGCGGGCACGCCCGCGGCTTGGAGCCGATCCATCAGCGCGCGCGGCGCGTGCTGCGCGCTGAATGCCGCGAGCTCGCGATCAATTTGGTCGCGGTGCGCGAGGCGGCCCGCCGCGTGATCGAGCTCGCTGTGCTTCGCCCAGGCGGGCTCGCCGAGCGCGCGGCGCAGGGCTCGCCACTGCGCATCGCTCTCGACCGCGATCGCGCACCACTCGTCGTGGCCGGCGCACGGATAGGCGTCGTGCGGCGCGGCGCCGGGCGATTCGTTGCCCGCGCGGCGCGGGCTCTGGCCTGTGACCTGCACCGCCAGCAGCTCGGGCGCGAGGAAGTGCAGCGAGGACTCCATCTGCGCCTGATCGATGAACTGCCCCTCGCCGGTGCGGCGGCGATGATCGAGTGCGGCGAGCAGCGTCGTCGCGAGGAAGCGCGGCGCGATCGTGTCGGTGTAGGCGTTGAACGGGCCTGCGGGCGGGCGGTCGTCCCAGCCCGTCACCTCGAAGAAGCCGCTCACCGCCGCGGCGTGGTAGCCGTAGCCGCCGAGCTGTGCGGCGGGCCCGGTCTGCCCGAACAGGCAGGTGCTCGCGACGATCAGGCTCGGATTGATCGCGCGCGCGGCGTCGTAGCCGAGGCCGAAGTCGTTCATCGTGCCGGCCGTGAACGAGTCGAGGCAGACGTCGGCCCAGGCGAGCAAGCGCTTCGCGATCGCGAGGCCGTCGGGATGCTTCAGGTTCATCTGCAGCGACAGCTTCGAGGTGTTGAACGAGCCGAAGAACTGGCAGCGGTTCACCCCGGCGATGCCGTCCTTGAAGGGGCCGACGAGGCGCAGGCGATCGGCGGGCTGCTCGGTCTCGACGTGCACC
>JANNKN010000093.1:0-5460 GCA_031396315.1 Deltaproteobacteria bacterium | reverse complement strand
CCGCGGGCAGCACACGGCCAGTCGGATTCGACGGGTTCGAGAAGTAGAGCGCGACCGTCTTCGCGGAGAGCTTCGCATCGAGCGCCGCGATCGCGTCCGCCACGCTGTTTACGCGATCGAAGAACGGCACCTCGACCGGCGTCGCGCGCAGAGAGCGCGTGATCCCGCGGATCAACGGCCAGAACGGAGCGAGGATCAGCAGCTCCTCGCCTGGATCGGCGAGCGCGGATATTGCGCAGGAAAGCCCAGAGGTTGCGCCAGCCGTCACGACCACGTTGGCGCGCTCACACGAAAAGCGATTGCGTTCGCGAACTTTCTGAACGAGCGCGTCCAAAAGCGCCGGGATGCCGCGCGTGTCGACGTAGCGGTGCAGGCCCGGGAAGTCGCGTTCGTTCAGATCCTGCATGCGCGCGCCGGCGAACGGCTCCATCCAGGTGTCGCCAACGTGGAGTGCGATCACCGGCCGCTTCGCCTGCGTCAGATCGAATGGCGTGTAGACGGCGCCGGGCATCGACGCGACGGCAGCAGACGCGCGCTGTTCGGAAGGCTTCGGCATCGCAGTCGGTCACCCCTCCGCGTCGATCGGCGCGGGAGGTATGCCGCGCTCGAAGAGCGCGCGCAGCAGCTCGCCGATCCGGCGCGGCGCGAAGCGCTCCTGGGACGCCTCGATCTCGGCGAGCGTCCACCAGTGGTAGGCCTCGATCTCGCGGCGCTCGGCCTCGCTCGGAATCGACTCGGCGCTCGGCTCGAAGCGCGCTGTGGGCACCCAGAAATACGTCTCACGCTGCGTGAACGGGGGCTCGGCCCAGGCGATCGGCACGCTGCGGGTCCAGACCGCGGGCCCGATCGTGACGTCTGCGAGCCCGGTTTCTTCAGTGATCTCTCGCACCACCGCCTCGCGCTCACTCTCGCCCGGCTCGATGCCACCGCCCGGGGTGATCCAGAAGTGCCTGCCGAGCGCGGGCACAGCGAACCGCACCAACAGGATCTCGCGCTCAGGCGTCACTAGCAGCGCGCGCGCCGTGTAGCGGGTTCTGGGCTCCATCGCGTGCAGCGTGGCACACTCGCGCGTTCGCGAATCAGAGGAGAACCGCGCCATGGCGTACACGACGCTCGACCTGAAGCCCGACGGCCCCGTGATCTGGTGCACGCTCAACCGCCCCGATGCACTGAACTCGCTCTCGCGTCAGCTCGTCGAGGATCTGCACGGCTTCTACGACGAGCTCGCTCGCGACACCGAGACGCGCATTGTCGTGCTGCGCGGTGCGGGCCGCGCGTTCTGCGCGGGGCTCGATCTCAAGGAAGGCGGCGGCGGCGAGCGCGGCGACATCGGGGCGCAGCTGCGCGGCCAGCACCGCATCGCGGAGCTCGCGATCAAGATGCGGCGGCTCTCGCAGGTGTTCGTCGCACTCGTGCACGGCCCCGCTTGCGGCGGCGGCTTCATGCTCGCGCTCGCCTCGGACGTGCGGATCGCGGGCGAGTCGACGCGCATGAACGCCGCGTTCATCAAGCTCGGCCTGTCGGGCTGCGACGTCGGCGTCTCGTATCTGCTGCCGCGCCTCACCAACGCATCCGTCGCGGCGGAGCTGATTCTCACCGGGCGCTTCGTGCTCGCGGAGCGCGCGCGCGAGCTCGGGCTCGTCTCCCAGGTGGTCGCCGACGATCAGCTCGAAGCGACCGGCCGGCTGCTGATCGAGGACCTGCTCGCGACCTCGCCGTTGGGCCTGCGCCTCAGCAAGGAGGCGCTCAATGCGAGCCTCGACATGAACAGCATCGAGTCCGTGGTCTCGATGGAGGACCGCAACCAGATCCTGTGCGCCCAGAGCAGCGACTTCCGCGAAGGCATCCGCGCGTTCCTCGAGAAGCGGCGGCCCGTCTGGGGAAAGCGCGCGTAACCCCGCGCACGCGCGTGACGTAGCTCTCAAGCCGGAGCGCGCGCCGGGCCGATCTCGTCCCAGGCGGTCGCAGGTCGTGCAGACCGCGGCCCCGCGGGTGCGGGGTCTGGCCCAGCACAAAGCCGCGGGAGCGTTCGGATGCGTTCGTTCGTGATCGCGGCGGTGATGACAGTGCTCGTCGCAGGGCTTGGGTTCGCGATCGCGCCGGAGCGCCCCGTGCCGCCTGCGAGCGCCCTCGCTGCGGCGGGCAGCAGCCACGACGGCGACGCGTCGAGCGATTCCTTCGAGCGCGGCGCGAGCGACCGAGACGGCGAGCTCGAGACGCCCGCGGCTGCGACGCACGAACCGGCGGCCGCCGCCGGCAAGCGCGTCTTCTATCAGTGGACTGACGAGCGCGGCTCGGTGCGCTTCGCGCAATCGCTCGACGAGGTGCCGCCCGCTTGGCGCGAACGCGCGGGGCAGGTGGAGGTCGACACGAGCACGTTCCAGGCCCTGCCCGCGCGGCCTCGCGCTGCGGCGGGCAACGCGGCACGCAAGCCCTCCGCACGAGCCGCACTGGCCGAGCGGCGACGCGACTTCCACCAAGTCACGGTCTACACGGCGCCGTGGTGCGGTTGGTGCCGAAAGACGCTCGCGTTCCTCGATCAGCGCGGCGTCGACTACGTGAACAAGAACATCGAGGCCGACGACGATTATGCGGATGAGCTCGCCGAGAAGACCGGCGGCCGGTCGATTCCCTTCATCGAGATCGATGGAACGGGGATCCGCGGATACAACCCGCGGGAGATGGCGGCGCTCCTGGAGTAGGGGCTGCGTCCGGCTACGTTGCGCGCGGCTTCGCGCCAAGGGGAGAGCGGCGTGCAGATCGGTGCCGGAGATCGCTTCGTCGTCGAGGGTGGCCGCAGCGTCGGCGGAGTGATTACGCCCGCGGGCAACAAGAACGAGGCGTTGCCCGTGCTCGCGGCCACGCTGCTCGCCCCGGGCGCGTCGCGCATCGCGAATCTGCCGCGCATTCGCGACGTAGCGACGCAGCTGCAGATCCTCGGCGAGCTCGGCGCGCGCGCGGTGCGCGACCCCGACACCACCGAGACGATCGTCGATACGAGCGAGCTGACGCCGCGCGACGCGAGCAGCGAGCTCGCTCGCACGATCCGCGGCTCGTTCCTGCTCGCGCCCGGCCTGTTGCATCGCACCGGCCGCGCGGTGCTGCCGCGCCCGGGCGGCGACCGCATCGGTCGACGCCGCATCGACACGCATCTGACGGCACTTCGCCTGCTCGGCGCCGAAATCGAGACGCGCGAACGCCATTATCACCTGACGCTCAGCGGCCGCTTCCGCGGCGCCGACATCTTCCTCGACGAAGCCAGCGTTATGGCGACCGAGAACGCGGTGATGGCCGCATCCATCGCCGAAGGCAAAACGACGATCGCCAACGCCGCCTGCGAGCCGCACGTGCGTGGCCTGTGCCAGTTCCTAACAGCCATGGGTGCGCAGATTCGCGGCGTCGGCACCAATCTGCTCGAGATCGAAGGCGTGCCGGAGCTGCGGCCCGCTAGCCACCGCATTGGGCCCGATCACATCGAGCTGGGTTCGTTCGTTGCGATCGCGGCGATGACGGGCGGCGAGCTCACCGTGAACGGCATCGTGGCCGACGACCTGCGCATGATCCGCTTGGTGTTCGGCCGGCTCGGCGTAGAGACACGGCTCGAGAACGGCGCACTGTTCGTGCCGGCAAAGCAAGAGCTCGCCGTGCAGGACGATCTCGACGGCGCGATCCCGAAGGTCGACGACGCGCCGTGGCCTGGCTTCCCGAGCGATCTCACCTCGATCGCGCTCGTGCTCGCGACGCAATCCCGCGGCAGCGTGCTGATCCACGAAAAGATGTTCGAGAACCGCCTCTTCTTCGTGGATCGCCTGATCGCGATGGGTGCGCGCATCGTGCTCTGCGATCCGCACCGCGCGCTTGTTACGGGCCCATCCCGGCTGTACGGCGAGACGATCACATCGCCCGACATCCGCGCCGGCATGGCGTTGATCGCGGCCGCGCTCTGCGCCGACGGCCGCAGCGTGATCATGAACGCGCATCAGGTCGACCGCGGCTACGAGCGCATCGACGAGCGCTTGCAGCGGCTCGGGGCATCGATTACCCGGAGTTGAGCGCGGAGCGCGCTCAACTCCGGGTAATCGATCTCTATCGATTTACTCCGCTCGGCTCCGAGGACTCCGCCTCGCTGTGCGCGCCGCAGACGGCGCGTACGAGCGCTTCGCGCTCTCGCCCTCGCGAAGCGCTCGGGCTGCGCGCTTCGCTTGCGGCCTCGCGCGACCGTATCGAGAAGCTTCCGCAACGAGGTTGATGCGCCTGCGATCTCACTTCGTTTGGGTGGTGCGCCAGGGGGCGAGTCGCGCGAACTTGGGGGCATGCCGCAGCGGTTTCTCGACGCGACGCTGAGCGAATGGCACCTCGAACGGGATGGGGATGCGCTCGTGCTGCATCTCGCGCGCGCGGTCACTACACCGCTCACGGTGCGCGCTGCAGGCGAGACGGTCGCCGTCGTGCGCGAGGGCAAGCACGCGCTACTGGGGCCCTTCGACGCGCGCTTTCGCCATGTGCTCGCGCTCGAAGACGCGGACGGGCTCCGGCTCGAGATCGCGGAACGCAAGCTTCCGCTCGAAGGTCCGCGCAACTTCCGCGACCTCGGAGGCTATCCCACACACGACGGGCGGCGCGTGCGCTGGGGCCAAGTCTTTCGCGCGGATTCGCTGGCCGAGCTCACCAACGCGGACATCACCTATCTCGAGCGCCTCGGCCTGACGCGCGTGATCGATCTGCGCGGCGACGGCGAGGTGAGCGAGCGGCCAAATCGCCTCGCGGGACGCGCGCCCTTCTCGTACGTGCAGATGCCGATCGGCGAGAGCGATTTCTCGCCCGCGGAGTGGGCGCGCAAGTTCGAATCCGGCGAGTTCGGCGAAATCGACGCGAGCTGGCTGGTGCGCGGCTATCAGCGCACGCTCGACGAGCGCGCGCATCGCGTCGGCCTCGTGCTCCGGCAGCTCGCTGCCACCAGTTCTCCGGCAGTGTTTCATTGCACCGCGGGCAAGGATCGCACCGGCGTCGTATCTGCGCTGTTGTTACTGGTGCTCGGCGTGCCGCGGGAAGTGGTGATTGGGGACTACAGCCTCACGGCGCTCTACACGGGAAATCGAATTCCCGCGGCGGATCAGTGGTTCGCGGAGCGCGGGATCGATCCGGCGCGCGCGGCGCACGTGCTGTCGTCGCGGCGGGAAGCCATGGAGGTGACGCTCGCGCATCTCGACGCGGTGCACGGCGGGCCGGAGAGGTTCGTGCGCGAGAAGGCGGGGCTTGCGGAGAGCGAGATTGGTGCCTTGCGGGAGTGGCTGATCGAGTAGGGCGGAGAGCACGTTGTTGCGGGCAGCGCGTCCGGCGGCGCGGGCAGCGGCTGCGCCGAATGGCTCGCACGTGAGTTGGGGCGCAGCGGTGCATCGAGTGCCGGAGCCCTTCGATCATGCGGCAGTTTCTGCTGCGCTTGATTTCGGCTCCGCCGCT
>JANNKN010000077.1:0-2402 GCA_031396315.1 Deltaproteobacteria bacterium | reverse complement strand
CGCGCTCTTCGGCGTCGAGTCCGTAGATCGAGACCTGCTCGTAGTTGTGGATCTGCTCCGACATGGGTGCCTCCTCGCGAAGGGCGGCAGCGTATCACGGGGCGCCACGCGTCCGCGTCGCGTGGGTGGGGCGATCCCGTGGAGCGCGCGCCTTCAGGGAACGCGCACCACTTCCGGCAGCAGATATTTTCCGCTGAGCGCCTGTTCGCGCGGCTCGTACATGCGGATCACTGCCAGTAGCGGCAGCGGGCTGCTCGGCGTAGGCAACCAGTTCACTTCGGGCTCCGTTGGCGGATCGGCTTGCAGCGCGATCGTGAGCGAGCCGTCCGCGCCAGTGACGAGGCCCGGGGTACGGTCGCCGAGGCTGTATCGCCGAATTTCGTTCTCGACGAGCTTGCCGCTGCGGATGTCGTACACCGCGATCGACCAAAACGCATTGACCGGCGGCAGCTCCGCCTTCGCGAAGCGGATTCGGTATTTGCCGCGGCCCGTGAGCAGGTTGCCGTCGCGGTCGCACAGCGCGGCGGCATACAAGCTTTCTTCGGGCAGGTTGCCGTAGCCGCCCTTCACGACCGTCGCGCGCGCGAGGAAGTCGTGGCCGTAGCGCCCGACGAGGCGCGGGATGATCCAACCGTTTTGGGTGGGTCGCGACGCCTGCATCGAAGCGTCGACGAGCTTGCGGCCGGCGAGGACCGCGCGTTCGAGGCCGCGCCGCGTGGCGGGATCGAGCTGCTCGGCGTCGAAGTCGGAGCTCGGGCCGACACCGATCGCGTCGAACTGCGCGATCAGCGCCGCGTCTCCCGGGCGTGGCGGCAATTCGCGGAGCCCCGCGTTCAGCACGTCGAAGTAGTCGAGCGTCGCGAGCACGTCGAGCGTCGCAGCGCGCGGCTCCGCTCCGAGCGCAGGCTTCTCGCCAGGCACGTATTCACTGAGCGGCACCGTCCAGAATCGGTCGACGAGCGCGAGGGCGGCCGGCGCGTCCTCGGCGCCCGCGACGAGCATGCGGCCGAGCAGCCAGCCGCGCGGCGACTCGGTTGTTACGGGCGTCACGCCCTCGGGCAGCGAACCCGCGTAGCCCGGTCGCACGAGCGCGAACACGCGCTCCCGCGTACCCGTGGTGCGGCGTCCGAGGTGCTCCACCTCGGAATAGAAGTTGGTGACCGCGACCGTGTAATAGCGATCCGCAGTGTCGGGCACGTGCAGGATCACCGGCTCGTGCGAGACGTCGTACCAGCCCGAGAAATAAAGCGTGTCGTGGTTCGGTAGGCGCAGGTTGCCCTGCGTCGACGGCGTCACGAGCGCGCCGAAGCTGAAGAGCCGGTTGACCGGAGCGTAGACCTGTTGATCTGCAGCGATCCGATGCGTCTCGTTGTGCATCTGCTGCCCCATGTCGACGATCGGGTAGCCGTACACATAGGCGAGGGTGCCGACGTGGAACGCGAACTCCTCGCGCACGAGTGCGCCGTTCTTGGCTTGGCCCGCAGAGATCGCGCGGGCCATCAGCGCGGGCCCGAAGTGGTAGGCGGCGCCACCCGCGAGCGCGAGCAACGCGAGTGCGGCGAGCAGCCAGCGGCGACGCTTGTTAGGCGAGGTCACGTGTGATCACCCCAGGCACCCGAGTCGCCGCGAGCGTTCAACTCCGCGCTGGCCGTTTGCCGTCGAGATACTCGTCGAGCACCTCGTGATAGCGCCGCACGCGCGACTCCTGGCCACTCAGGTACACGCCGGTGTAGCCGCGCGAGCGGAAGCCGAGCTGCTGGCCCGACGTGATCGACATGTCCTGGTCCATCGCGTAGCCGAGGCTCTGCTCCATGTACTCGAAGATCTCGTACTGCGCGTCGACGCCGCGCGGCACGGGACCTCCGGGGGTGAACACCGGCGCGGTCTCGCCGGGCGGATCGATCGCGTAGTACCAGTTGTCGAACACGCACTTCTCAGGGTCGGTGGCGTGCGGCCGCGAGCGCAGGAAGTGGAAGCCGTCGGCGGTGACCGACACCGCGAAGTTCGGGAACACGGTGTAGTGGTAGAAGTCGGTGAGCTGCTCGTCGCGCATCTGCTCGTAGTGCGTGTAGCCGCGCGCGGGCCCGAGCTCGCGTTTGGCTCGCTGCAGCGCGAGGCGCGCTTCCTCCTCGCGCCCGCGGAACGAGGCCGGGTCGAGCCCCCACTCGCGCAGCATCGAGAGCAGCGGCTCGCGCAGCCGCTCGCTGCCTTCGAGGCTCTTCGCCGGCTTGCCCGACTTCATGATCATGCGTGAGTGCCCCTCACCGCACATGTCGAACTGCGTGTCCTTGTAGCTCTCCTCGACGGAGGTGTGCGCCTCGCGCTGCAGCGAGCCAAACGCGAGCTCGGGCCCGCGCGCGGCTACACGCACTACGAGCAGATGCGCGACGAGCAGCTCACCG
>JANNKN010000041.1:0-3114 GCA_031396315.1 Deltaproteobacteria bacterium | reverse complement strand
GGCGCCCGGAGCGCACACGGATCTCGGCGTCGCGCGCGTGCGCGTGTTCGAGACGCACCACTCGCCCGAAGCCTGCCCGCACGGCCTCGTGGTCGAGAGCGGTGCTCAGCGCATCGCATACTCGGGCGACACCGGCTGGTTCGACGGGCTCCCCCAACAAGTCGCCGGCGCAGATCTGTTCCTGTGCGAGTGCACGCAGCTCGCGCGCGACTACGCCTACCACCTGAGCCTGGAAGAGCTGACGCAACGGCGCGCGCAGTTCGACTGCGGACAGCTCGTGTTGACGCACCTCGGCCGCGAGATGCGCGAGCGCGGCGGAGCCGAAGGCTTCGCGATCGCCGATGACGGGCTCGCCTTCAAGATCTAGCTCGGGAGCTTCGCTCGGCTCAGCTCCGCGCGAGCCGGAGCACGCTGCGCGCCCGCGCGCTGTTGCCGATCGCGAATTCGCCGAGCACGCGCGCAGCCCTCGAACCGCTGCACTGCGGCAACTGATTGGGGATGCCCAGCAGCGCGTTGCGCGCGAGCAGCGAGAACGCCATCGCTTCGAGCGCAGCCGACGACACGCCCAGCGCCTCGGTCGGCTCGACGCGTGCGCCGGGCAACTGGCGCGCGAGCGCAGTCATCAGAGCGGGGTTCTTCGCACCGCCGCCGCCGACGAGCAGGCGCTCCGGTGCAGCGTTCAGGAAATCGCGTGCCGCGCGCCCGACCGCCGCGGCGGTGAACTCGACCAGCGTCGCGACGAGATCGTCCGGCGTCCCGGAGAAGCGCCCCGCGAGCGCCTCCGCCTGCGCGATTCCGTAGCGCTCGCGCCCCGTCGATTTCGGCGGGCGACGCGCGAGAAATTCGTCCGCGAGTAGCTCGGTCAGCAGCGCCTCGTTCACACGCCCGCGCTGCGCGCGAACCCCGCCGCGATCGAAGCGCTCCGCTCCGCTCGTGAGCGTCGCGATCACGCCATCCATTAGGGAGTTCGCGGGACCGACGTCGAAGGCGATCACGTCCTCGGCACGGCCCGCGCGCGGCAGCCAGGTGACGTTCGCGATCCCGCCGAGATTGAGTACCAGGCGCGCTTCGCTCGGGTCGCCGAACGCGGCCCAGTGAAAGAACGGCGCGAGTGGAGCGCCCTCGCCGCCGGCGGCGAGATCCCGCGGCCGAAAGTCGGCGACGACGGTGCAGCCGGTGCGTTCGGCAATCACGGAGGGGTCGCCGAGCTGCAGCGTCGCGTGGTGCTCGGGGAAATGGCCGACCGTCTGCCCGTGGGAGCCGATCGCGTCGACTGCGTCGAGCCCGAGGCCCGCTGCCTGCGCCGCGCGCCGTGCCGCCTCGGCGAAGCGCTCGGCGAGCGCGACGTCGAGTGTCGCCAACTCGCGAAGCGCCTCAGCACCCGGCACGCGACCGGCAGCGAGGCGATGGATGCGCGTCTGGAACTCGGGCTCGAACGGGGTCTCGACATGCGCGAGCAATCGGAACGGCCGGGCCTCGGGGCCCTCTGGCCATTCGACGAGGGCGGCGTCGATGCCATCCGCCGAAGTGCCAGACATCAGCCCGATCACGCGCATGCGCGCCAGGATGACGGCACGAGCGCGGCGAGGAAACCCCGCCGTCGCGTTGACACCATTTGGTGACCCCTCGATACTGCGCCGCCTTTCGCACGGGCCGAGTTCGCGTTGCGCGGCGCGGACTTCGCGGGGCAAGGAGAAGCCGATGCACGATGCCGGACGAACTCAGGGCGTGCTGATCTGTGCACTCGCAGGGGGCCTCGGCGTGTTGTTTCTCGCCGGCCTTGCCGCGGGCGCTTACTGGGCCGTCGCGATTCCCGTCGCGCTGCTGCTGGCAGTCGTGCTCGGCCTCACCTTCTGGGTCGGCTACACGATCGCGACGATTCGCGTCGAGCCCGAGCCGCCGCCGGATGCGCCGATCGAGAACGCGCAGCGCCGCTAGCGCGACCGCTGATTCAGCCGCGCGCCGCGGAGAACAACACCAAGATGCGCATCGCCCTGCTGACCTATCGCGGCAACATGTATTGCGGCGGCCAGGGCATCTACGCGTCGTACCTCGCGCGCGAGTGGCAGCAGGCCGGGCACGACGTGCACGTCTTCGCGGGCCCGCCGTTTCCGACGCTCGAGCCCGGCATTGCGCTCCACAAGATCGAGAACGAGAACGTCTTCGGGCTGCCGCTCGCCGACTGGGCCAAGACGAAGGATCCGCGCCGACTGCTGACGCCGCTCAATCTTTGGGAGCTCGGTGCCTCGCGGCTCGGCGTCTTCCCGGAGATGCAGACGTTCGGCTTTCGCTTGTTACGGGACTGGCCGGCGCTGCAGCGCCGCTTCGGCTTCGACGTCGTGTTCGACAACCAATGCCTCTCTTGGGGCCTGCTCGGGTTGCGCGCCCTCGGCGTGCCGGTGGTCTCGGTGATCCACCACCCGCTCCACCTCGATCGCGAGGCCGACTTCGCCGTCGATCCTCGGCTCGTCAAAAAGATCCGACGCACGCTCTACTTCCCGCTCTTCATGCAGCAACAAGTCGCGAAGCGGCTCGACAAAATCGTCACCGTCAGCGACGCGTCGCGCGCCGAGATCGAGAAGCACTTCCGCATCCCGGAGAAGGACATTGCGGTCGTCTACAACGGCACCGACGCGGAGCTGTTTCGCCCGCACCCGGAAGTCGAGAAGGACGCGGACCTGATCTTCATCGGGCGCACCGAAGATCGGAAGAAGGGCATCGGCACGCTGATCGAGGCGCTCTCGCTGCTGCCCGAAGCCGTGACGCTCAAGATCGTCGATGGCCGCATTCCGAAGGACGGCCTGGTGCCGCGCCTCGTCCAAAAGTTCGGCCTCGAGCACCGCGTGAAATTCCAGGCCAAGTTCCTCGAAGTCCCGGATCTCGTGCGCGAGTACTCGACCGGCCGCATCGCAGTCGTGCCGTCGTTCTTCGAGGGCTTCGGTTTCCCGGCGAGCGAGGCGATGGCGTGCGGCATCCCGGTGATCGCGAACGCCGCAGGCGCGCTGCCCGAAGTGGTGGGCACCGACGGCCGCGCTGGCCTGCTCGTGCCGCCGCGCAATCCGCAGGCGCTCGCGGCCGCGATCGCCGGAGTGCTCGCCGAACCCGCGCGCGCCG
>JANNKN010000040.1:0-13635 GCA_031396315.1 Deltaproteobacteria bacterium | reverse complement strand
CGGCGCGCGCGTCACCACTCGTCCCTAACACATCGACCACTTGCTTGCGAACGTCGACGTCGACGGAAGCGAGCGCGGCGATCAGTTCGGGTACCGCGCTGCGACCGCAGGCGGCGAGCGCCTCGAGCGCAGCGTTCCGGCGCCCAGGGTTGTCGCCGTCCGCGATCGCTTCGAGTAGCGCCCGCACGGCCCCGGCGCGCTCAGGCAGCGCCGCCAGCCGCGCTACCGCCGATTTGCGCACGCGCCAGCTCGAGTCGGCAATCCGCGCGACGAGCAGAGGTAGCGCCTCCGCTGCCGGCAGCAGCGTCGTGCGCTCCACGGCGAGCCGGCGCATCTCCTCGTCGGCGTGCTCGAGTTGGGCGTGCAGGTTCTGGTGCTCGACGTCGCGCATTGTCGTTACTTCGGACCGCGCAGCTTGGCGACGCGCAGCAGTTCGTCGGCGAGATAATCGCGCTCGCCGCGCACACGCGCGTCGATGCGCTCTTGGAACAGGTGCCGGCCCTCGGCCAGATCGCCGTCGAGCGCTTCCACCACGTTTCCGTTGCGGATCGCAGTCGCGAACTTCTGCTCGTTGTAGAGCACGATGTCCGAGACGATGATGCGTGCGAGGCGCTCGGCCTTGGCGCGCTGTTCTTCGAGCCCATCGGCGGCGCGCCCACGCGAGCCCGCCGCCTCCGATGCACGCGGCGCGGGTGCGGCCGGCGCGTGCGGCGCTACGGCGGCTTGTTCCGGGGCAGCGGCGCGACGCGGCGCGCTAGCCCCGTCACGAATCGTCACTCCGCCCTGCTGCAGGAGCGCGATCGCTCCGTCCGGCAGATCGGGCATCTCGAGGTAAGCGTCGGCGCCGTACGTGTCGGTCGGCGCCCGGCGATAGCGCTCCTGATTATGAATTGCGCCTGCGAGCACGATCCAGGTGCCGCGCAAGCTCTCGTTACGCTTCACGAGCTCACACACCTGGAAGCCGAACATCTTCGGAAGGTGCGCTGCCACGATCGCCGCCTTCGGCAGCTGGCGCTGGAGTTCGAGCACGGCCTCGACGCCGTCGTGTGTGACGATCGTGCGCAGGCCGCGCAAGCCGAGCGCATCCGCGAGCCGCTTTGCGACATCGGGCTCGGGGATCGCGATCAGCACGAGATCGCCCGTTGCTGCGGGCCGCGCGGGCGCCGATGCGATGGGCTTTGCCGCCGCCACGACGGGCTTCGCCGCGACGGCCTGCGCGGGGGCAGTCGCGGGCGCGGGATCGAGGTGCAGTTGCGTGCGATCGTGCGCATCCGCTTCGGCTTCGGGCGCGCGCACGCGGAACACCGATTCGCACTTCGCGCAGCGCAGCCGTACGCCGCCGGCCGTCAGCTTCTCGCGCTCCACGCGATAGCGCGCTCCGCATTTCGGGCATCCAGCAATCATGGTCTTCCCCTGTCCTCGCTTCTCAACCGACTTGGAACTTCTCGACGTCGTCGCGAAGCGCGGCCGCGAGCCGCTGCAAAGCGCTCGACGCGGCGCCGAGCGCGTCCGTGGAGGCATCGTTGGTACGCGTGCGCTCGAACACGCTGCCGAGCGACGACGCGGCGTCCCTGCAGCTGTCGCCTTGCTGCTGAAGCGACACGTGAATGCGATCGACCGCCTCGCGCACGCCCTCGATGCTGTCGCGAATGCGCATCGCGCCGCGCGTCTGCTCCTCGGTCGTGCGCTGCGTCTGCTGCGCGACGTCGCGCATCACGAGCGAGCCGCGCATCACGACCTCGTTGCCGCGGGCCTGCTCGCGAACCGAAGTGCGGATCTGGTCTACGCGTTCGCTCACGCCGTGCGAGAGCTGCTCGACGTGGGTGGCGGCGCGCGTCTGCTCGCGCATCGCCTGCACGATCTCCTGAATGCGCTCGCCCGCGTGGCGCGCCGCGGAGGTGATCTCCTCGAGCGCGACGCCGGCCTGCGCCGAGAGATCGACGCCGCTCTGCACGCGGTCGGCGCCCTCGCGGATCGCATTCGCGGCGGTCACGCTCTCGTTCTGGACGGAGCGAATCAGCCCACCGATCTCCTTGGTGTTGGCGAGCACGCGGTCAGCCAGATCCTTGATCTCGTCCGCGACCACCGAAAAGGCCCGCCCCTGATCGCCCGCCTGCGCGGCGATGATCGCGGCGTTCAGCGCGAGCAGATTCGTCTCGTCCGCAATTTCGTCGATCACGTCGACGATCGCGCCGATCTCCTGCATGCGATCCGCGAGCCCGCCGATCGTGCGGTTCGCAGAGTCGGTCGCGTCGCGGATCACTTCCATGCCGCGAATCGTCTCCTGCACGCGATCGCGCCCGCCGTCGGCGAGCTCGACCACGCGCGTCGAGAGCCGCGCGGTCTCGGAGGCGTGCGCATCGACGGACTGCATCGAGCGCGCCATTTCGGCGACGGACGAGTTGGTGTCGATCACCGTGAGATTCAGCGCCTCGCTCGCCTCGCTGGCCTTCGCGACGCTGCGCACCATCTGATCGATCGAGGCGCCGACGGCCTCGACCTGCGTGTTGAGCGCGATCGTGGTTTGGTTCAGCTCCTCGCTGGCCGCGCCGAGCTCGAGCACCGAGCTGCTCGCCTCCTCGACCCCGCCAATCAGCTCCTGCGTCGAGGCGGTGATCATCGACGCTTGGCGATTCACGAGCCCGACCGACGCATTCGCACGCTCGATGCCCTGCACCTGAGCGGCCGTCACCTCGCGCACCATCGCGCCGATTTTCGCGAGCTCGCCGGCCGCTTCGTCCATCTGCTCCGCGGTCGAAACGACGCGCTTCAATGTGCCGCCGAGCGACTCGGTCATCTTCGCGAACGCGTGCGCGACGGCGCCTAGCTCGTCCTCCGATTCGATCACGTCGCTCGCCGTGAAGTCGCCGGCGCCGACGCGCTTTGCCTGAGCGCGCAAGCGCTCCGCGACACGACGCGTGTCGCCAGCGGCGAGCAGCGCAACGCCGAGCGAGATCCCGGTCAGGCCGGTGAGCACGATCGCGATCACGGGCAACGCCGAACCGGTGTCACCGATGATTTCGCTCAGCGGGCTCGCGATCACGAGCGCGCGCTGCGGGTCGATCGCGGCCCATGCGAAGCTCGCGCTGGAGTCGAGGCCGAGACTCGAGCCGAGCGGGGCGGCGTCCGAGCGGATCCAGGCCAGCTCGCGCGGCGACAGCGAGACGCCCGATTCGCTGTCGGCGCCGCCCGCGAGCTCGACGACGCCGAGCTCGGCTGCAATGCCGCGCCGACGCGCGCCCTCCGCGAGGTGCCGGAGCGTGGCCGGGTTCGCGTGGTAGCCGGCGACTGCGCCCTCGAGAAAGGACGACTTGAGCCGCAGGTCGTATTTCTCGAGCGCCCCCACCCCGACCGAGTAGGCGAGCAGCACCAGGAACACGACGGTCGCCGCCGAGGCCGCGACGAACGGGAAGGCGAGCTTGCCGGCGAGCGAAGATGGCGACGCGTCCGCGGCGCGTTCGTCCGGTGTGAGGCAGCCTGCGAAGTAGTCGCGCGTCGGCGACACGAAGCGCTGCATGGCCCACATGCAGAACGGAACCGTCGCTGCGCCGCCCGTGATCGACGCGACGCCGAGCACGATCAACGTGAATGAGCTCGTGTCCGGGATTGCGATCTTCATCCACACGGGACACACGAGCGCGCCGAGCGCATAGCTCATCACTTGCGTGCGAATCGCGTGCCGCGGCAGGCGCCGCGCCGCCGCATAGCCGCGCGTCAGGTCGTTTCGCGTGTGCGTCCCGGCCGCGACTCGATCGATTGCCGCGACGATGTCCTGGCCAGCGGCCTGCTGCATCCACTGCGAGATGACGGTCGAGATCGCAATCAGCGCGAGTACGGACCAGCCGAGCTGCCGCCAGCCATCCGCGCCCAGATCGAGGACGGCCACGAAGTAGCCGGTAATGAGAAGTGCGCCGGCCGTACCGGGAATCGCCGAGTAGGTCGTGAAGCGTTTGCGGAAGCTCTGGCCGCTGTCGATCGGCGGGCGCTCCATCACGATTCCTCCTGGCTGCGCGCCGAGCGGTAGATGCGTTCGAGCAGGTGCTCGACCGAGATCACGAGCACGGGCGGCGCACCTTCCCGGCGCAGGACCGCCCGCATGGCCTCGTAGCCCGCATTCGTCGCGAGCGCGGGCGGCTCTTCGAGCTCCGCGGTCGAGAGCGTCACGACATCCGCGAAGGCGCCGACGCGCAGGCCGAACACGAGGCCGTCGCACTCGATCACTACGACGCGCGCGAGCGGATCGTCGACGACCGGGCGGTCGAGCAGCGCGCGCCCGAGATCGACGACCGGAATCACGCGGCCGCGCAGGTCGATCACGCCCTCGATCAAGCTCGGTGCCTTCGGCAGGGGTGTGAGCACTGGGCAGCGCGCGACTTCGCGCACGTGTTGTACGTCGATGGCGAGCGTCACGTCGCCGAGCGCGAAGCACGCGAGCTCGAGCGTCGCGTGCTGCGAAGCTGCCTCTTCAACCGCCTGCATCGAACTTCACCACGTGTTCAGGGGAGACCAAGCTCACGAAACCCTCGCCGCGCGGCGCGAGCGCCGTAATCAGTCCGCCGTCCGCGGTCGTCGGCGGGCGCAGCTCGCCCTCGTCGACGCGCAACACTTCGTGCACGCCGTCGACGAGCAATCCGGTCACGTCGCCGTGTTCGCCGCTCATTACGATCACGCGGCTACCACGGCTCGGCGGCACGCTCGCGAGGCGGAAGCGGTGGCGCGTGTCGATCACCTGCACGATCTCGCCGCGCAGCGAGAGTACGCCGAGGATCTCCGCGGGAACGTGCGGCATCGGCGTGAGCGCGCGCGGGCGCACGATCTCGCGAACGCGCTCGATCGGCAGCGCATAATGAGTACCCGCGAGGGAGAACACGAGCAGCTCGCGCTGCACGCGCGTTTCGACCGCAGCGCTGCGCGCTGCGGCGGCACGCGCGAGCACATCCCAGCTGCGCGACGCGGCGGCGCTCATGCCGCCTCCGCGCGCGGCGCGCTCGACACGAGCGCGGCGACGTCGAGTACCAAGACTGCGCTGCGGTCGCCGAGATCGGTAGCACCCGCGACGCCGCGCACGCTGCGCACGGGGCCCTGGATCGGCTTGATGACCGTGTCGCGCTGGCCTTCGAGGCGGTCGACGAGCAATGCGAGGCGCGCGTCGCCGAGGCCGAGGATCACGGCGAACGGCTTGATGGCGGGCGTACCGCTGCGCACGGCGAACTCGTCGCGTAGGCGCAGCACCGGCAGCGCGTCGCCGCGCAGCGCGAGCAACTCGCGCGTGCCACTGCGCTGGAGCGCGTCGGCTCCCGGGATCAGCACTTCGCGCACGGCGTTCAGCGGGATCGCGTAGCGCTCCTCGCCGACGCCGACCACGAGCGCCTGGATGATCGCGAGCGTGATCGGCAGCGTGAGCGTGAGCGTCGTCCCGACGCCCAGCGCCGAATCGACCGAGGCGATGCCACCGAGCGCCGAGACGTTGCTGCGCACCACGTCCATGCCGACGCCGCGGCCGCTCGTCTCGGTGACTTCGCTGCGCGTCGAGAGCCCCGGCGCGAACACGAGGTCGAGCATCTCGCGCTGGCTGAGCTGCGCGGTCGGCGGGACCAACCCGCGCTCGATCGCCTTCGCGAGCACACGCTGCGCATCGATGCCACGGCCGTCGTCGGCCACCGTAATCACAACGTCGTTGCCGCGCTGCGTCGCCTCGAGCCGGATCACGCCTTCCGCGGGCTTGCCGACCGCGCGCCGCTCCTCGGGCGTCTCGAGCGCATGGTCGAAGGCGTTGCGCACGATGTGCATCAGCGGGTCGACGAGCTCTTCGACGATCAGCTTGTCGAGCTCCGTGTCGGCGCCCTTGATCTCGAGGCGCGCTTGTTTGCCGAGATCGAGGCGCAGGCGGCGCGCGACGCGCGACAGCTTGTCGAATACCTGTCGCAGCGGAACCATGCGCACTTCGATCACGCTCGCCTGCAGATCTTGCAGCTTCCGATCGAGCGCCTTGTGGATCTTGTCGAGCTCGGCGCCGAGGCGCGCGAGACCGGGCTCGGCGCCGAGGCGCCGCGCGAATTCCGACAGCGCGCCGCGCTCGAGCGCAAGCTCACCAACCAGATTCATCAGCTCGTCGAGCTTGCGCACATCGACACGCACCGTGTCGCTCACCGAGCGCAGCGTCGCAGTTTCGGTTTCGGGGGCGCCCTCGCGCGCGTCCGCGGCCGCCGCGGGCTCGGCCTCGGTCCTAGGCAGCTCTGCGCTGGAAGCGGAGTTCGCGCCGGGGTCGCGCCGGCCGGCGCGCGCGGTGTGAATCGCCGCGGGCGAAAGCTCGAGGCGCGCCGCAAGCGACGCGGCGTCGAGCTCGGAGGCCACGAGCAGTGCGAAGCGAATCTCGCCCGGGCCGCCGTCGCCAGGCGAGGGCAACGTCGACAGCAGCTCGCCGACTTCGCGCAGCGCAGTGCTGATCTCGGAGAGCCGGTCCTCGAAGCTCGCGAGCTGAAGCACCGCCGTCACGACGTGAATCGAGCGGCCGCGGGCGAGGTTCTCGCGCAGCCGATGCTCCTCGTACTCGGTGAGCGCGCGCAGCAGCGCGGGCGGCGCGTCGATCGCGCCCGACTCCGCGCTTTGCGGCGCAGTGCTCGGCGCGTTCTCCGCGGCGATGCGCGCAATCAGTGCCGCCACCGTGTCTCCGAAGCCGGCATCGAGGCCGCCGCCCGCGAGCTGCTCGAGCGCGTGCCCGAACAGTTCGACCGATTCCTCGAACAGCGCGAGGCGTTCGGGCGTCGGTTGCGCGCGGCCGAGGCGCCAGGCATCGAGCAGGTCCTCGATGCGGTGCGCGAGCTCGGCGAGCGACTCGAGGCCGAACATGCCCGAGAGACCCTTCAACGAATGCGCCGAACGGAACAGCCGATTCAGCACGTCGGGCGCGAGCTCCGCTCCCGCGCTCGCGCGCTCGAGGCACGCGCCGAGGTCGTCGCGCATGCGCTCGAGGATCTCCTCGGATTCCGAGAGAAACTCGCGTTCGGCACGGCCGGGCGTTTTCTTGGGGCCGCGGGTAGCCATTAGGGCATCGACCCCGACAACAAGTCGGAAACGATGCGCGCCAGATCCGGCGCGGCGAACGGCTTGACGAGGTACGCGTTCGCACCGAGCGCGAGACCGCGGCGGCGATCCTCTTCGCTGCTCTCGGTCGACACGATCACGAGGGGCGTGTGCGCATGGCGCGCATCACTGCGCGCGAACGAGATCACCTCGAGCCCGTGAATGTCGGGCATGTTGATGTCGGTGATGATCAGGTCGTACTGCTGCCGCGGGAGCAGACGCAGCGCCTCGAAACCGCTCGCGGCGAGATCGACCTTGAGCGGCGGCTCGACCTCCTCGAGCACCGCCGCGATCCACTCGCGCATGGTTTGCGAGTCCTCGACGATGAGCACACGTTGCACGGAGCCCCCCTCCGAGCGCACGCACGCGCGCGCCCGTCGACGCATCGGACTCGGTGTGCCGATTCTTGAGGCAGTCCGGCCAGTTCCAGCGACTAGACGCTCGCTGCACGCGCGCGCTCCGCCGGTCTAAGCCCGGCTGGCGTCCGCGGTCTCGCCGAGCGTCCGCTCGAGCAGGGTCCGGTCGAGCGCGAGGCCCGCCTCGTGGAGCACGACCTCGAGGGCGCCGGTGTCGGGGAGCAGCTCGCGGCCCGGGAGATTGTCGCCGTACAGCAGGGCCACCACGCGGTTCGCGCTCTCGAGTGGCGCGAGGAAGGCCTCGCCGGGAATCTCGTTGCCGAGCATCACGCACAGGCGCTGGTCGCCGTCATCGGCCGGGCGACCGCGCACCGGTTGCAAGGTGTCGAGCACGCGCCGGACCCAGGACGACTCGCGGACCGGCAGGTGAACGTCGCGCAGCGCGGTGTCGTCGGGCCCGCCCGCCTTGCCGAGCCCGATCTGCGCAATGCCGACGAGGTGGTCGTCGCGAAGCATGAAAAGCGCGACGCGCGAGAAACTCTGCGCGGCGAAGGCGAGCAGGTTCGGGAGCACCTCGCCCTGGCGTGCACGCTCTCGCATGCGCGCGCTCGCATCGCGCAACCGCGCGAGCTCCGCGCCCGCGGTGCTGCCCGGCGCAGCCGCGAGCTTCGGCTGGAGCGGCGCATCCGGCAGCCGCTCGACGATCGCGCGCAATGCGCTCCCGAGCTCGAGGCGTTCGGCGCTGCGGCGCGCGTCCGCCAGCGCACCATCCTTCGGCCGCTCGGCGAACGCGGACGGAGCGGCGCCCGTGCGGCGCCGCGTCGGAGCGCGCGTGCCTGCAGGCGTGAGCACGACGATCGGTAAACGCGGCGCTTGGCGACGCAGGCGCGCCGCGACGTCGTACACGTCGCGCGCACCTGAGACGGGATCGGGTGGCGTGTCGGACGCCAGTACCACGACGGGCAGCTCGCGCCGCAACAAGTACTGACGGATGCGCTGGATACCGAGCTCCGTGTGCTGAAAGGTGTGGATCCGCGCGTGGCCGGTCAGCGCGGCCTTCGCCCACTCGAGCGCATGGAGCGAGGGATCGATCACGATGATCGGCGGAGGCTGTGAGTAAACGCGCGCGGCCGGCGCCGGTTCGGGCTCAGCGTGCGCATTCGCCACGAGCTCGACGATCGCGTGCGCCGCGTCGGCCGTTTCCTCCCGCAGGCTCGCCGGCGCGGGCACGAGCGGCGCCTTCTCGGCGACGGCGATCCTGGGCGGAGCCTCGGTTTCTTCCTCCACCTCGATCGGCGAGGCCGCAACGAGTTGCGCCTCTTCCGCGAACGGATCGTCGTCAGGCGAGAGCGGCGCTGCCACCACTACGGCCGTCGATTCATCGCTCTCTTCGTCCAAGCTCTGCTCGCGCGCCTCGTCGTTTTGACGCGAGCCTTCGAGCGCGAGGAACTGCGGGTTCATGCCCCGCACGAGCTCGAGATCGCCTCCGCCGTAGGCGTACTCGCGCACCTCGAAGCTGAACTCGCCCGCTAGCCAGCGGAACATCTCGAGCACTGCCTCGGACGCGCTCTGGACGCGCAGCTCCTCGATCGCGTCGGTCGCGAGCAGCCCGCGTTGCACGATCACGTCTGCGAGCGGCACACTGAGCCGCCTCGCTTCACGGCTGGCGTCGTGCAGCGCATCGGGCTCGAGGGCGCGGCGGCGCGCAATCAGCTCACGCAGATCCTGCGGGTACCCGCGCACGGTCGCAGCGCGTAAGAGCCCGCGCTCGAACACGATCTGTCCCTCGCCCACATCGCTCCGCAGCGCGAGGACGCCGGACTTCCCGGAGAGGTGCACGATCTGGAGGATGTCCCCGAGGCCCAGGTCCTCCAGGCTTCCGACCAAGCTCATCGCGAGGGGCCCCTCCAGACGCACCCGAGCATTTCGGGCGATCGCCGGAGGTCGCATCGGCGCGCGGGGTTGCGAACTGAACGCGCGCGGCTCGCGGCCCGACTAGTTTCCCGGTGAGGGGCCGCCCGTCCCGCCGCCCGTCCCGCTGCCGCCTTGGCTGGAGAGCTCCTGGTCATACCCGGGCGGGCCTTGCGCGAGGATGTCCTCGCACGCGGGGTTCATGGCGGCCCCCATCTTTTTGAACTCGCTGCACGACGCAAACGTCGGCCCCGCGCAGCCTGTGCCAGCAGCCGCAATCAGGATGATCAGCGTCTTTGCCATTTGCATGGATTGATTCCTCGTCGCGCCGCGTGGGCACGTCTCGTCGCCTTGCGTTTCTAGAAGTGAAGCGTGAGCCCAGCCGACACGAAGTTCCGCTTCGCGCGGAAGCGCGCCTGGTCCGCCCCGATTCGGAGATGGCCAACCCCGAAGTCCAGAACCATGTGCGCGGAAACGGGCGCCAGGATTCGCGCGCGGTAGCTCTGCGTGCGCGCCTGGCGCGTGGGCGATGTCGTGTAGTGGATGTAGTCCGCGCTCGTGTACGACGCGAGCAACTCGAGCAGCACACGGTTCGCCAGCGGCGTGCGAAAACGTGCTCTCGCGCCATGGCCGGTGAAGTCGAAGTCGTCGTTCTCCGCGTGATTATTCAGATACTCGTATCCGACGCTCAACGATTGGCCGTGCTCCGCGCGGAGCCAGGTCGCCGCGAGGCCGAAACGCTGGTGATCCGCGTCGCGGCGATCATCGAGCGCGTGGAAGCCGCTGGCATCGAAGGTGTCGAAGCTGAGCGTGTAGTAGCCCTCGAGCTCGAGCGTTTCGCGCGGCCGGATCGCGCTGCGCGCGCGGATCGCATGGCTGCGCTCGAAGTCGCCCCCTTCGAGCCAATCGCGCCGGAACTCATAGGAGAGTTGTGCGAAGCCTGGCATCTCGCCGACGCTGAAGCGCGCGTTCGCCCAGAGCTGAGGCGAGAGGGTGGTGAGGTCGTACTCGTCCGCGAACGCGTCGCCCGCGGTAATCGTCTGCGTGAAGAAACCGCCGACGCCCGCATCGAAAGACTCGCCGTCGAGTAGGCGGTAGCTGCCCGCACCCGAAACACCCGTGCGGAGCGCGCCTTCGGGCTCGAACGGGAACGGCGCGTCTTCTTCGGTGAGCCCGATGTTGCTGTCGTAGTCCACGAACGCGCGCAGCGACGCGCGCCACGGACGATCGGCGGGTTCTCCGCCGGCGCGCGGGGACTGCGCGCCGGCGAAGGAGCCGCCTACGTCGACGGCGTTCGAGGGCGCGCCCTGCGCGAGCGCCGCGAACGGCGACGAGCAGACAGCGAGCCCAGCGAACGCGGCAACGACGCAAAGCGAACGGACGCGTGAAACCGAGGAGCCGTGGGATGCGAGTTGTTGGGCCATGCGCGCACTCTGCGCGCGCTGCGCGAACTCCGCTGTCCTGTACGTACACGACACGCGTCGTGAGTTCTCACGACAGCGCGCACGCTCCGCAGCTGCTCAAGCCGGCGTGGCGCCACTGCGCAGCGCGGACCGCGGGTGATCGCGCTGCGGCTGCCCGTTCGCGCCGACGGCTTCGGGCTCGGGTTCGATCCTGTCGATGCGCACGATCACACCGCCCGGATAGCTGCGCGGCGCCGCCGCGAGCGCGTTCTCGGCGCGGTTCACGTCCGCGGGCAGAACGATCAGGCGGAGCCGCAGCGCACTCGGGCGCTCCGCCAGCGCGGCGGCCGCGCCCGCGACGGTCGCCGCGATCGTGCGATCGAGCGCCAGGCGCGAGACGCGTTCCGGCGCGAGCGCGATCGCCAGCGCACCGGCACGCAGATCGGCGGCGCGCGTCACCACGTCCGCGGCCCAGGCGCGCGCGCCGTGCTCGCCAAACACCGCCGGGTCGCCCGCGCCGACGAAGAGCGCCCAGCCTGCGCGCATCCGGCCACGCGTCGGCGCGAGCAGCGCGCGACCGGCCTCGGCCGTAGCGCGCTCGAACAAGATGCTGCGCGCCGCGAGGCCGCACAGGCGCCAGTCGAGCGAGGCAGCGGGCCCGCGCATCGGGAGCCCCGTCGCGAACAGCGGCGCTGCGACCAGATCACACGGTACGCGGTGCATTGCGCGCGGATCCAGATCGATGGGGAGCACGACGCTCATCGCGCGGTCTCGGCGTCGGCTGCGCGCGCTAGCGCGTCGAGTACGCCGTTCACGAAGCGCGGCGAGGCGTCATCGCTGAAGCGGCGCGCGAGCTCGACGGCCTCGTCGATCACCACTTCGCGCGGTGTGCCAGCGAACACGATCTCGTACGCCGCGAGCCGTAACACATTGCGATCCACCGCGGCCATGCGCTCGAGCCGCCAGCGATGCGCGACGGCGGTGATGCGAGCATCGATGTCGGCGCGATTCGTCGCGACGCCGAGCACGAGCTCCTTTGCGAACGCCTTCGCGCCCGGGGGCAACTCGAAATGTTCAGCGAGCGATTCGAGCGAGGCTTGCGCGCGCGCCAGATCGGGCTCGCCGCCGATGTCCGCGGCATAGAGCGCCTGCAGCGCCGCTTCGCGCGAGCGGTGCCGCGGTGCGGTACGCGAAGTCGTCACGACGCCTCCGGCGGCTTCGCCAGCGCGCGCACGAGGCGCGCCATCTCGATTGCCGCGAGCGCGGCCTCGACCCCCTTGTTGCCTTCGCTGCCGCCGGCGCGCGCGAGCGCCGAGTCGAGATCATCGGTGGTGAGTACGCCGAATGCGATCGGCACGCCGGTATCGCGCATGACTGCGGCGACGCCCTCGGTCACGCCTTGGCAGACGTACTCGAAATGCGGCGTGCCGCCGCGGATCACGGCGCCGAGCGTGATGACTGCGTCGTAGCGGCCGCTCTCCGCGAGCTTTCGCGCCGCGAGCGGAATCTCGAAGGCGCCAGGGACCCACGCGACGTGCACGGAGTCTTCCGCCGCACCGCGCGACCCGAGCTCCCCGCCGCAGCCCTCGAGGAGCGCGGAGGTGATCGGGTGATTGAAGCGGCCAACGACCACCGCGAAACGGAGGCCGGCTGCATCTCGGCTGCTGGGATAACTGCGCACGGTGGGTCCACGCTTTCGAGCGAGAGCGGACGATTGCGGGTGGCTGCGGGCGACTACGACCGAAGCCGCGCGTGAACGTACAGATCCGGACCGAGCCTTCGCATGTCCATCCACTCGAAACGAACGCGATCGGACAGCTTCGAGACGCCGAGCCCCGCAATCGCGCTGCGCGCGTCGCCGCCGAGCAGGCTCGGCGCCGCGAACCAATGGAGCTCGTCGACCAGGCCAGCTCGCAGCAGCGCGGCGGCAAGTCCGCCGCCGCCTTCCACGAGGATTTGCGTGAGGCCTGCGCCTGCGAGTTGCTCGAGCGCACGGACCAAATCGACGTGCCTGCCGCGCCCCGGCACCTCGATCGCGCGCGAGCCGCGAGCCGTGCGCGCCGCGAGGGCGCGCGCGGGGTGGCCGTGCCTCGTCACCAGCCACGTCCGCGTCGCTTGCGCGTCGCGATACAGCCCGAGCCGCGGCGGCGTCGCGAGCGCGCCGTCGACGACCACGCGGATCGGCGTTCGCCGTACGCCGCCCTCGGCATCGCGCACGCTGAGCGCGGGATCGTCGGCCGCGGCGGTGCCCGAGCCGACCATCACCGCGTCCGCGGCGTCGCGCAGGAGGTGGGCGAAGGCGCGCGCCGCCTCCCCCGTGATCCAGCGCGACTCACCCCGCGCCGTCGCGATCCGGCCGTCGAGCGTGGCCGCGAGCTTGAGCGCGAGCCACGGGCGCCCGCGCTCCTGCACCGAGAAAAAGCCGCGATGCTGATAGGCGCACTCGGCCGCGCTCACGTCCGTAACAACTTCGATGCCGCCTCGGCGAAGCGCGCGGATGCCGCGGCCCGAGACCAGCGGATGCGGATCGCGCGCGCCGATCCAGACGCGCGCAATGCCGGCGCCGCGGATCGCGTCCGTGCACGGCGGCGTGCGCCCGTGGTGCCCGCACGGCTCGAGCGTCACCGCGAGCGTCGCTCCGCGCAGCGCGCGCTCGCCGTGCCGGCGCACGGCCTGACGAATTGCGCGCACCTCGGCGTGCGCGGAACCGGGCGGCTGCGTCTCGCCGGCACCTAACACGCGCTCGCCGCGCAGCACGATCGCGCCGACGGCGGGGTTCGGAAACGTGCGCCCCGAGGCGCGCCGCGCCCGCGCGAGCGCGAGCTGCATGGCCTCTTCGGGTCGCATCCCGTCTACCTAAGCGCCCGCGCCGGGGTCGTCAT
>JANNKN010000027.1:0-1736 GCA_031396315.1 Deltaproteobacteria bacterium | reverse complement strand
GCCTGCCGATTTACGGCGGCGTCCCGTACGGCGCGCAGAACGACGGCCTGCGCGACGGCGCGCACGTCGTCGTGGGCACGCCCGGCCGCATGCTCGACCACCTGGGTTCCGGCCGTATGCAGCTCGGCAACTGCAAAATCGTCGTGTTCGATGAGGCCGACGAGCTGCTCTCGCTCGGCTTCTGGCCCGACATGAAGGAGATCAAGAGCTACCTGCCGGCGAAACGGCAGAGCTGCCTGTTCTCCGCGACGATGCCCGAGAAGGTGCTCTCGCTGTCGCGCAGCTTCCTGGTCGAGCCGCAGTTCTTGTCGTTGGTGGAAGGCCACGCCTCACCGACCGAGATCGAGCACGCTTACTACGTCACGACCGCGCAGGAGAAGGAAGCGAACCTGCGCCGGATTCTGGAACACGAAGATCCCGAGAGCGCGATCATCTTCTGCAACACCAAAGACGACGTGCGCTTCGTGACTTCGTACCTGCAGCGCCACGGCTTCGATGCGGACCAAATTTCGGGCGACCTCACCCAGGCGGCGCGCGAGCGCGCGATGGCGCGCATCAAGGCGGGCGAGCTGCGCCTGCTCGTTGCCACGGACGTCGCGGCGCGCGGCATCGACATCAGCGATCTCTCCCACGTGATCGCCTACGCGCCCCCGGAGAACGCCGAGGTGTACGTCCACCGCACCGGCCGAACCGGTCGCGCGGGCAAAGCGGGCGTCGCGCTCTCGCTCGTCTCGGGCCTCGACATCGGCAACTTCCGCAATCTCGTGAACGTGACGGGCATCGCGATCCAAGAGCGGCCACTGCCCACCGAGGCCATGCTGCTCGACCGCATCGGCGACCGGCTCGAAGTGAAGATCGAACACGAGATTCGGCACATGTCGGTGCGCGATCGCGAGCTGAAGGTCGATCGCCTCGTGCCGCTGATCCGCAAGATGGCATCGAGCGACGAAGGCCTGAAGGATCTCGCGGCGATTGCGGGGTCGTACCTGAAAGAGCATCGCCCGGAGACGACGGTGGTCGAGGATGCGAAGGGCGACGGCGTCGCCGCGAGCGAGCCGGCCTCCCGCGAGTCGGATTTCCTGCCGCGCAAAGAGAGCGGCTCCGGTGGGGGCGGCCGACGCGGCGGTGGCGGCGGTGGACGTCGCGGTGGCGGTGGCGGTGGCCGCGGCGGCAGCAGAGGCGGCAGGCGTTAGGGGCGTTCGCCCAAGCCCGCTTCCCCCGTGCTCCCATCCGCGAACGTCCAGGCGAGCGCGCGCGCGAACGGGTCCGCGACGACGATGCAGCACAGCGCGGCGGTCGGCGGCGTGAGCGGAGTCGCGCTCGCATCGACGCGCTTTCGCGCTGCGCCTTCGATCTCGAAGATCGCGGCGACACCGGTCGCGTCGGCGAGCGCGAAGCGTGCGCGGCCACCGGCGGGTCGGCGCTCGAGCCACTCGAGCGCCTTCTCGACGCGGTCGAAACGCTGCAAGCAATCCTGCGCGAGCAGCGAAGCGGGCGCGGCGCACTCGCCGCCCGTCCCTAACAGCACGGCGCCCAGAGCGAGCCCGTGCTCGTTCACGCCCACGAACGGCGCGACCTGCGCGGGCGCGACGAGCTCCAGCGAGCGGTAGTCCGTGTCGGGCGCGCTCTCGCGCACGATCGCGAGCCTGTCGGTCGGCACGGCGCGGGCAACACACGCGCCGCTCCCGCCGTTCACGATGCGCAGCGCGTCCGCGGGCGCGCGCTCCGGCAGCGCG
>JANNKN010000841.1:0-4795 GCA_031396315.1 Deltaproteobacteria bacterium | reverse complement strand
CCATCTCGTCAGCAAACCCGAGCCAATACCTGATGTCCCCGATGGGCAACTACCTCGAGCGCCAAGCGCTTCACGGTCAGATATCAACGGCCTCCCAGCGCCTCGCGAGCCGCCGGGCCCTCGTCTGTCGTATCGACCCTCGTGGCGTGTGTAGCCACCGGGGGAGAGCCGCCGCCTGGCCCGCAAGCCGGAGCTGTCGTTGCGGAGGAACTCACCGAGCGCTCGTGAGCGTTTCGGGTTTCCGGCCGAGATTGTCGAGCCGGAGATCATTGGAGTTCCGGAGGCGCATCCGTGGCCGCGGTGATCTGCTGGCGCTCTCATGCCGAGTTCGCGGAAGAACTCCCGCGGCGGGTGGCCTGCCGCCTCAGTCCGCCCGCCTCGGGTCTGGCACGCCTTCCGGCTGCTTCCCATATGCTTCCCGATTGATCTGAGGGCTCGGGGAGCGGATCAGCCGGAAGTCGCGCAAGTACTTGATCTAGCTGGCGGAGGGGGAGGGATTCGAACCCCCGGTACCCTTTCGAGTACACCTGATTTCGAGTCAGGCTCATTCAACCGGACTCTGACACCCCTCCGCGGGGCGCACACCGTAGCCGGGTTCGCCTAGCGCGCGAGTCCGAGCGCGAGGATGCGCTGCACCAGCGCGTCGTAGCCGATGCCGGCGGCCTGCGCGGAATCCGCGAACTCTTCGCCGCGTGCTACTTCGGGGTTCGGGTTGGCTTCGAGGAAGAAGAGCGCGCCGTCCTCGCGCAGCCGCCAGTCCATGCGCGCGTAGCCTTCGAGGTGCAGCAGCTTGTAGAGGCGCTTGCTCTGGCGGATCAGGCGCGCGCGCGTCTCCGGCTCGAGTTGCGCGGGCACGACCTCGACGCCACGATCGGCCTGATAACGCAGGTCGTGCTTCAGTTTCTCGGTGACGATCAATTCTTGGCGCGGGTCGAGCTTTTCGACCACGAGCTCGTTCGGCGGCAACGCCGTGACGCGGTCGTTGCCGAGCAGCGAGACGTACACCTCGCGTCCCGCGACGAACTCTTCGACGATTGCGTCGCTGCCGATGCGCTCGTGGATGAAGCGCACGCGCTCGGCGAGGTGCTCGTCGTCGCGTACGAGCGAGGCGCGCGAGATGCCGAGCGACGAATCGGCCGTCAGCGATTTCACGATCAGCGGGTAGGAGAGCCTGCGCAGGCGCAGCTTGCGGACGGCGCGGCCGCGCTTGATCACCGCGAAGCGTGGCGCGCGGATCCGGTGGTGCACGGCGATCGCCTTCGAGAGCGCCTTGTCGCGCGCGAGCACGAGGCCGCGCGGTCCGCAGCCGGTGTACTTCGCCCCTAACAGTTCGAGGTAAGCGACGACGTGCTGGTCGAACAGCACGCTGCCTTGGAACTCTTCGAGCAGGTTGAACACGATGTCGGGCTTGCCGTCTCCGATGGCGCGGCGCACTTCGGCGAGCTCGTCGTGCACCGCCAGCATCGAGACGTCGTGGCCGAGCGCCTGCAGCGCCGCGCGCACGCTGATCTCGCTCTTCACGCGGTGCGCCTCGGCAGCGTCGATCGTCTTCACGTCGTCGGGCGGAAGGAAGTCGCGGTGGAGCAGCACGATCACGCGTAGCTTTTTCGCAGCCTGGCGCGCGGGCCGGGTGCGCGTCTCGGGCGCCGAGGGCTGCGCTGCGTCGATGCCGGGCTCGCTCGCCGCGAGTTTTCTCACAGCGCGTGCCACTCGCGCGCGCGGTAGACGTACTCGACCGAGCGCGCCGCGAGCAGGATCGCGAGCTCGACGAGCAGCCCGCGCGGCGTGCCCTGGGTGCGCAGCGCGAGCTCGCGCGCGCGCGCGATCATGTCGCCGAGCACGACGTCGAGCGCGAGCTCGTGCTTACCCGTGTGGCGCGCGACCATGCGGCGCAGCTGCGTCTTGTGCCGCCCGAGGAACGTGGCGGCGCTCTCCCCGCGCGGCCGTCTCTCGGATTCGGCGAAGACCTTGAGCAAATCCTCGTCGTAGATTTCGGTCGATGGCACGCGGTAGCGCCCGCGCTTCTGCTCGTAGTAATCCTCGAGCGTGACGTCGCTGCGTTCGATCGGATCGACTTTCGCTTGGCTCCGCACCGGCGGCCGCGCACCCGCGAGCTCGCGCATCAATTCGTCCACGTACTCGAGCTTCGCGAGCGCCTGCCAGCCCGCATACCGCTTCCGCCAGCGCTGCCCGGGCGCGAGCCAAACCGCGAATGTCTCTGCGAAATCTTCCGCTGGATGCGCCTGCGCATACCAGTACGGCAAATGGATCACGTAGCGTCGGCTCGCTGGATTCGGCTGGTAGAAATCCGGATACGGCTGCGACGCGCTGCCGAACGTCTCCCGCCAGCGCTTCAGGCGATGCAAGCCGAAGGCGTGCTGCACGGCGTGGCCCGCTTCGTGACGCAGGATGCGCAGGCAGGCGTCGCGCGTGCCGCCTTCGACCTGAAGCACCTGCTTACGCTCGAGGCGCAAGAGCCGCGGATGAAGCAAGTAGAACGGAATCGCGATGCCCGGCACGCCGTCGGGCGAGAACCACTCGTCGGAAACCCAGACGTGCGGGCTCGCCCGAAGCTCGCGCGCCTTCAGCTCCCGTAACACTTGGCGCAGCACCGGCGCGACCCATGCGCGCTGCCAGGCGACACCGAGATCTCGCAGCCGCAGCCGCAGCAGCTCGTCGTCGCTCAGCGTGTCGAGGCGTCGCGACATCGGCCGGCGCGCCTCAGCCTGCGATCGCGCGGTAGCGGATCAATACGCGCGAACCGTCCGCGAGGCCGTTCTTGAAGCGCGGCCCCCAGCTGCCCCACTCCTTCGTGTACTTCGAGCCGAACAGCACGAGCGCGTGATCGTGCGCTGTTTGCAACTTTTCGAGGCTCGCCTCGGCGAGAAACGCGGGGCCGCCCTGATACCGCGCGTCGCCCTGCTTTCCGCTCCAGACGCCGAAGTCGCCGACCCAGAGCCGCGCCCGCGCGAGCCCCTTGCCGATCGCCTGCGCGCGCCATGCCTGCGCACCCGTCACGACCAGCGCGCTCTCGCCGTCGCGCACGAACCACACCTCGGCGTGGCAGTGGCTCTCGCTCCCGTCGCGCTTCAGCGTGCTCACGTAGACGAGCGGGCTGGCGCCGAGCGCGCTGCGAGCCTCCGCGGAGAGGACGCCCGCTGCCGCGCGCACGCCGTGCGGGAGCAGCGCGGTCGCAGCGCCAACCATCAAAAGCTCGCGACGAGTCAGGCGCACGGCACGCTCCTCCGGGGAGTGGCCCACCAGATAGCAAAGGAAACAGGAGAGTTCGCGGGCCTAATCGCCAGCGGGCTCGCCCAGGGGTTCGCGCAACAGCTCGGGGAGGCCGAGATCCACCGTTCCGCGCCCACCCGAGAGCGGGGAGCCGTCGAGCGAACGCAAGTCGGTCTGGCTGAGCGAGATACGCGCGGAGAACACGCCCTCGTGAAACGCCTCGGCGAGCCGTCGCGCGCGTGCCGCGACGTCCTCACCTGCGCGCGGCTGGGCCTGGCCGCAGCCAATCGCCTCGCCGTTCGTGCCGAGCAGGCAGGCGCGGCCCGATTCTCCGGTCGCGGTCACCTCGACGCGGAACCCGGTCGCCTCCTCGACGAGACGCGGCGAATCGCGCAGGTGATCGGCAGCCAGCTCCGCGAGCTCGCCGCCGCCCGCCGCGATCGTCACCGGCAGCGCGAGACCGAGCCGGCGCACCGCGCCGGGATCGCGCTGCAACACGAGGTCGTAGGCCGCGACCGAGCGCGCGAGATCGCCCTCGCGCCGCGCGGCGTCGCCGTGCAGCGCCGCCACGCGTGCGCGCAATAACACCTCGCTCTGCGGCAGCTCGATCAGCGCGCGCCGCGCCCACTCGCCCGTCGCCTGCTCGTCGCCGCGCGCCGCGGCGATCTCCGCCTCCAGCGCCGCGAACCAGCCGCTCGCCTGCGAGTGCGTCTCCGCAGCGCGTGCTCGTTCGAGTGCTGCGCTCGCGAGACCCGGCCCGAGCACGCGCACGACGTCCGACTGCAACCACTCGCTGAGATAGAGCGTGAGCTGATCTGCCAGATACGGACGCATGGTGTTGATCAGCAAGCGATCGTTCGAGAGCGCGTCCACGGCGCGGCGCTGCGCGAGCCAAGCTCGGAGGTCGAGCCACTGCGCGCCGAACCAGCGCGGAACCGCGCGCCACCACACTTCCCAGGACGCCGCCTCGCGCTCCTCCTCCGCGCGCGCTCTCAGCACGGCGGCCTGCAGGATCGCGGTCGCCCCGACGCGCTGCTCGGGATCCTCGTTGCTCGCACCGTGGCGATCCGGCGCAGCGAGCGCGCGCTCGACGAGGTGCTCCGCGTCGCGCGCGCGGCCCGCGGCGAGCAGCAGCGTGCTCGCCGCGAGATCGCTCCACGCCCAGCTCTGCGCGCGCGCGTAGCCCGCTTGCGCCTCGCGCCACGCGACCATCTCGCGCAGCGCCGCCGACGCCTCCGCGAGTCGGCCCTGGCTGGTGTAGAGCCGCACGAGGTCCGACCACGGGTTCATGTAGTCCTGAACCCCGTACTCGGTCGATTTCAACAACAAGCCCTCGACCTCGTCGAGGCGCAGCCCCATGCTCGCGGCCTCCGCGGCGTTCCACCACATCACCGCGTCGTCGCCGCCCTCGGCTTCGCTCGCGTCCGCGGCGTCGACGCAGGCGCGGTAGCTGGCCTCGCGATCGAGGCGCTCGGCCTCGATTGCGCACAGCGCCGTGCGCGCGGTATCGCGCTGGCTGACGCGCGTCGCACTCGCGAGCGCCGCCTGCGCGAACGCGCGCGCC
>JANNKN010000790.1:0-1419 GCA_031396315.1 Deltaproteobacteria bacterium | reverse complement strand
GCCCGGTGCGCGATCTCGCGCTCGGCCGCCGGCTGCGCGATGCGGATCTCACCGTCACCGCGCGGGATGGCGCCGCGCTGGGTGACGCGAGCGCCGCACTCGCACGCGAGGCTGCGCTCGAGGGCGACCGCGTGACGGTGCACCCACGCTTCGGAACGGTGCGGCTCGAATTGAACAGTGGTGAAGCGATCGACCTCGCGACGGTGCGCAGCGAGACCTACTCGGCGCCCGGCGCGCTGCCTCAGGTCGCGGCAGGCACGCTCGAGCAGGATCTGCGCCGCCGCGATTTCACGCTCAACGCGCTCGCGCTGCCGCTGAACGCCGCCGCTGGTAGCGCGCTGATCGATCCGGGCGGCGGGTTCGCCGATCTTGCCGCCGGCGAGCTGCGCGTGTTCCATGCCGAGAGCTTCCTCGACGATCCGACGCGTGCATTTCGCGCCGCACGTTTCGCTGCGCGCCTCGGCGTTCAGCTCGCGCGCGAGTCGCGCGCATCCCTGCGCGGCGCGCTGCGCTCGGGCGCATTCGGGGCGGTGTCGGGCGAACGGTTCGCCGCGGAGCTCGAGAAGCTCTTTGCCGAGGCGCAGGCCGGAGGAGATTCGGCCCGCGCGCTCGCGCTGCTTCACGAGTGGCACGTCCTGCCAGCGCTCGAGCCTGGGCTCGGCTTGCCGCGTGCCGCGCTCGCGCCGCTGCGCCGACTCTCGCGAACGCTTGCCGAGAGCGGCGCGCCGGGCCGCGCCTGGGTGATTGGGCTGATGGTGTGGTTCTCGGCGCTGCCCGTGGCGCTCGCGCGACGCACGCTCGCGCGGCTCGCGATCCGCGGGGCCGTGGCGACGCGCATCGCCGCGGTCGCGCGCACGCGCGACGCCGCCCTCGTCGCGCTCGCGCGTGCGCGCGGTCGCGGGGCCATCGATGCCGCGCTGCGCGCGCTCCCACCCGAGGAGCTCGCGGCACTGCGTGCCTGGGCGGCCCCCGCGACCCAGCACCGGATCGATCGCCACACCTCCGAGGACCGCGACCTCACACTGCCCGTGACGGGCGACGATCTGCTGGCGATCGGGCTCGCGGGCCCAGAGATCGGGCTCGCGCTCGCGCGCATTCGCGCGGCGCTGCTCGACCGCGGCATCGCGACGCGCGACGACGCCCTCGGGCTCGCACGCGAGCTGGCCGCTGGCGCTCGCCGTGCGCGCGCGAAGCCCGCGCGGAAGGCCGCGAAGCAGCGACGGAAACCCTGACGCGCGCGCAGGCGATCGGGTAGGGTGCGGCACCCCCCGTTCCCAGTTTCCTCCCGGAGTTCCCATGCACGAAACGGGACCGCCCTTTGCGGTGGGGTCCACGTCCGGCGCGACGTGTGCGATCAAGCTGTCTCTGTTCGAGGGGCCGCTCGATCTGCTGCTGCACCTGATCCGCGAAAACGAGATG
>JANNKN010000781.1:0-6825 GCA_031396315.1 Deltaproteobacteria bacterium | reverse complement strand
GCCGGCGACGACCTGACCCACGCCCGCCGCGCGGGCCCCCGAAAAGTCCGGAAGCCCCGCTGCCGGATTCAGCTGGCGCACGCTCTCCGTGAACGAGGCGAGCCAGAGCAAGGGAAGCAGGAGCAGGCCTCCGCGGGCGATGCCGAAGAGTGAGCCGAGCACGCGCGAGGTGTCCTGAAGACCATCGCCCGCTGCGGCACGCGCCCTGCGCGCAGCCCACTCGACGAGCGCCTGCGCGGCCACGAATCCGATCATCCCGGCGCCCGCGAGTCCGGCCCACGCTGGTAAGTCGAACGCGCTCGCGAGTGCGCCGCCCGCGAGCTTGCCGGCGAGGAAGCCGGCTCCGTAGGCGAAGCCGAGCCCCGCGAGCCGGATGCCGCTCTCCCGCGCACCGCGGTGGGCGCCGAGCCACGCGAACGCGAGGAGCGCGAGAACGACGACGAGATCGAGGAGCATGGCCTCGAATCGACCCGCCAGTGGGCAGGCTGAAGCGCGGCCCCCGCAGCGTTCGCGCTGCACCGGTGCAGCAATCGCGCTGCACTCCACCGCCAAGTTTCGGCCCCGCGGCCCCGCTCCGCAGCGTTCGAGCCTGGCACAATGGTTGCTCTTCGCAGTCGATCATGCTGCGATGGGCTCCAATGAACCACGATCCCGGCGACTGGCGTTCGATGCGACGCGAGATGCGCAATGCGCGGCGCGCCATGCGCGCGAGCTTTGGCGGCCCCGTGCCGGAAGTGCGCGCACCGCTCACTCCGGAGCAGCGCGCCCTGCGCGATGCGAGGAAGGCCGCCGACGCGCGCATCGGCTTCCTGGTTCACGGTACCGTCTACACCCTCGTCATCTTCGGCATCCTGATCAACGGCGGCTTCATGGCCGCGTTCACGACCGCAATTTTCTGGGGCATCGGCCTCGCCTCCCATTTCATCGCGGCGATCGCTGGGCCTGACCTGCGTAAGCGCTGGATCGATCAGCAGGTGGGCCCCCGCGTCGCGAACGAGACCCAGCAGCAGCGCCGCGATCTCGAGGGCGAGCAAGCTCGCCGCGTGCAGCGGCTCTCCGCATCGCTGGCGCACGAGATCCGCAATCCAATCACCGCCGCGAAAAGTCTCGTCCAACAAATGGGGGAGGACCCCGGCGCGGCGGAGAACGTGAACTACGCGCAGGTGGCGCTGCAGGAACTCGAACGCGTCGAGCGCTCGATCGCGCACCTGCTCAAGTTCGCACGCGAGGAGGAGCTGAAGCTGGCGGACACGCGGCTCGATGAGATCGCGACCTCCGCGCTCGCGACGTTGCGCGACCGGATGCGCGATCTCGGCGTGAAGCTCGAGACCGACACCACGGGCGCCGGCTCGCTCGTCGGCGATCCCGAGCAGCTGCGACGCGTCGTGATCAACCTCGCGTCGAATGCGCTCGATGCCATGCGCGATGCCAAGACGCCCGCGCCGCGGCTCGTCGTCGCCGTCGGCGAGAACCTGGCCGGCACCGAAGCCTGGCTGCGTGTGGGCGACAACGGGCCGGGCATTCCCGCCGAGCATCTGACGCGCCTATTCGATCCGTTCTTCACCGCGAAGGATGGCGGCACGGGTCTCGGTCTCGCGCTCGCGAAGAAGATCGTCGACGCGCATGGCGGCGGAATCGACGTCGAGAGCGAGGCCGGACGCGGCGCCACGTTCGTGGTGACCTTGCCGAAACGGCGCGCTGCCGCCGCGGAGGCACAATCGTGAGCCCCGCCCAGGTGTTGATCGTCGAGGACGAAGCGGGCATCCGCCTCGCGCTCTCCGGCTTGTTACGGCGCGAGGGGTACGAGGTGGCGCAGGCGAGCGACGGGCGCGAGGCGGAGCTGCTGCTGCGCGCGGGCCCCTACGACCTGGTGCTGACGGATCTCGCACTCGGCAACGGTCCCAGCGGCCTCGACGTGCTGCGCTGCGTGCGCGAGACCGCGCCCGAATGCCCGGTCGTGATGATCACGGCCCACGGCAACGAGAAGGTCGCCGTCGAAGCGATGCGGCTCGGCGCCGAAGACTACGTGCCGAAGCCGTTCGACAACGACGAGATCCGCCTCGTCGTGCGCCGTGCGCTCGAGCGCACGCAGCTCGCGCGCGAGAACCGGCTGCTGCGCGAGCGCATCGAGCGCGACTACGGGCTCGGCGGCATCGTCGGCGGCGGGCCCGCCATGAAGCGCGTGTTCGAGACGCTGCGCAAAGTCGCGCCCACGGATCTCACGGTATTTATTCGCGGCGAGAGCGGCACGGGCAAGGAGCTCGTCGCGCAAGCGCTGCACGAGCTCTCGCCACGCCGCGAGCGCCCGTTCGTGGCGGTGAACTGCGCTGCGATCGCGCGCGAGCTCGTCGAGAGCGAGCTGTTCGGGCACGAGCGCGGCGCGTTTACGGGCGCCGACGCCCGGCGCGTGGGCCGCTTCGAGGCGGCGAACGGCGGCACGCTCTTCCTCGACGAGATCGGCGACATGGCGCCTGCCACCCAGGCGAAAGTGTTACGGGTGCTGCAGGAGCGCCGCTTCGAGCGGCTCGGCAGCACGACATCGATCGAGGTCGACGTGCGAATCGTCGCGGCGACGCATCGCAACCTCGAGGCCGAGATCGCCGCGGGGCGCTTCCGCGAGGACCTCTACTATCGGCTGCGCGTCGTCGAGATCGCACTGCCGCCGCTGCGCGAACGGCGCGAGGATTTGCCCGCACTCACGCAGCGGCTGCTCGCGCAGCTCGCAGAGCGCTACGGCCGCGGACCGAAGTCGCTCACGCCGGCGGCGGCGGCCGCGCTCGCGCGCCATTCCTGGCCAGGCAACGTGCGCGAGCTGCGCAACGCGCTCGAGCGCGCCGCCGTGCTGTGCGAGGGGGACGTCGTCGACGCGGGTGACCTGCAGCTCGACGCAGGTGAGCCGGCGATGCTCGACGACCCGAGCCTGCCGTTCAGCGAAGCGAAACGGCGCGCGACCGAAGAGTTCGAGCGCGCCTACCTACTGCGCGCCCTGCGCGCGCACGGCGGCAACATCTCCCGCACCGCCGAGTCGATCGGAATGGTGCGCCAGAGCCTCCAACAGAAGATGCGAGAGCTCGGCCTGCGCGAAGCCCTCGCCGACGACGACGCGCCCAGCTCTACGGATTTCGACCCATCCCGCTGAACCATTCCGGAAACCGCTGAACCATTCCTGAAACGCGCCGCGTAGCGCGGGCAGGTGAACCGCGGCGCCGCGCGCGCCGCACGGAGGGACTGCATGGATTCGCAACGCCCCGGCTTCTTCGCTCGTCTCGGCTCCCTGCTGAGTGGCCTCGGCTTCGGCTGGGTTCGCGATCGCGAAGAGCGCAACCCGCGCGCCGTGTACGAGCAGGCGATCCAGGCGCGCCTCTCGCAGTACCGCTCGCTGAAGGATGCCGTCGCCGGCATCCTCTACACCCGCAACAAGCTCGAGGCCGAGCTCAGCGAGCGGCGTCAAGAGCTCGCGCGCACCGTCGACGACATCCGCCGCGCGCTGACGCGCAGCGACGACGCCGCGGGTCTCGCGCTGGTGCAGCACAAGCAGAACGTCAGCGCGGATGTCGAGCGCGTCGAACGCGAAGTCGAGACGCTGCGCGGCGAGGCCGAAGACGCCAAGAAGAATCTGATGCGCTTCCGCGAGGAGATTCGCGCGCTCGAGCACGAGAAGGGCCGGATGCTCGCGGCGCTCGCCAGCGCGCGGGCGCGCCGGCGCATGCACGAGGCGCTCGACGGCCTCTCGGTCGAGGCCGACGTGCAGGCGCTCGAGAATGTGCGCATGCATGTCCAGCGCTCGGTCGCGGCCGCCACGCTCGAACGCGAGCTCGGCGCAGGCGACGAGACCACGCAGCGCATCCGCACGCTGCGGCGCGAGGCGATCGAGGAAGGCGCGCGCCGCGAATTCGAGGAGCTGAAGCGCCTGCACGGCGCGCACAACGTCGCCGCGATGAATGCGCGCGAGCTGCCCGTCGCGGCCGGAGGGCACGCGTGAGCACGTCGCCGGGCTGGACCGACGCCCTCGCGCGCCCGCGCCGCACGGCGCCCGCGAGCAGCGATGAGCGCGAGTTCGCGCCGGCGCTGCGCGCGATCGAGCGCGCCAAGCGGCTCGGCCCACAGCTCCAGCTGTTAGGGCGCGTGCACACGCTGCTCGGCGCCGCCGCGCTCAGCGCAGCGCTGGCCGCGAGCATCGTGCTGAGCAGCGCAGCGCTGCTCGCAGCGCCACTCCCAGGCTGGGTGCTCGGCCTCGGCGCCGCGCTCGTGGCAGCGCTCGCACTGCTCGGTGCGCCCTGGCTCGCGGTCGGCTTCGGCCTGCGCCGCCGCCAGGTGTGGGCGCGCGGGCTCGGCATCGTGTGCGGCGCCGTGCTCCTTCCGTTCGCGCCGATCGGCACGCTGCTCGGGGCCTGGACGCTCGCAGTGCTGATCGCCTGGAACCCGGCGCTCGCGCGCGCCGCAGGTTCCGACTGACGCGCGCCTCCGTATCATGGCCTCCTCACATGAGGAGCCGAGATGCCCGAGCAAGTGCTGCTGGTCGAACGCGAGGGCGGTGTCGCGACCGTCACGCTGAATCGCGCAGATGCGCGCAACGCCCTCAACTCCGCGCTGCGGCGCGCGCTGCGCGACGCCTTCAACGAGCTGGAGCGGGACGCGAGCATTCGCGCCGTCATCCTCACGGGCGCGGGCAAGGCGTTTTGTGCGGGCCTCGACCTCAAGGAGATGGGCGAACGCGGACCCGGCGCGGGCGGTGAGGGCGAAGGCGGTGGTCTCTCGCACGGGCTCGTCGAGACGATCGAGCGTTTCCCGCATCCCGTGATCGGCGCGATCAACGGCTTCGCGATTACTGGCGGCTTCGAGCTCGCGCTCGCCTGCGACGTGCTCGTCGGCTGCCCGGAGACGCGCTTCGCCGACACCCACGCGCGCGTCGGCATCCTTCCCGGCTGGGGCCTCTCGCAGAAGCTCTCGCGCGTGATGGGGCCGTGGCGCGCGAAGGCGGTGTCGTTCACGGGCAACTTCATCAGCGCCGAGGAAGCGGAGCGCTGGGGCTTGCTCGCGCGCGTGGTGCCGAGTGCAGAGCTGATGCCGACCTGCCGCGCGCTCGCGAACGACATGCTGTCGTGCGTACCCGGCGCGGTCGAAGGCTACAAGCGCATGATCGATGCGGGCTACGCGATCAATTATGGCGATGCGCGGGCGCTCGAAGTGAAGCTCTCGAACGAGCACATTCGCTCAGTCTCGGCGCAGGACATCGCCGAGCGCCGCGCGAGCGTGGTCGCGCGCGGGCGCTCGCAGAAGGCCTGAGGGCGCGGCTCAGTTCCCGCGGACGCGCTCGAAGGAAACGCTGGCAGTGAGTTCCACGCCCTCTTCGGCGAGCACCGCCAGCGCTTCGCGGGCGCGCGGCGAGAGCTGCGCCGGATCGACCGACAGCCGAAGCTGGATCGGAGCGGCGCTCGCAGGCGCGGCCGCCAGACCGGTCACCCGCGCGCGCGGCGTGCGCTGATCCGTTGCCTCTTTCTCTTCGTCCTCGTCATTGCCATCGACGGTCATCAGGTCCGCCTCGGGCAGCGCGGCCTCGTGGGTGTCGAAGGCGATACTGGACAGATCCGCGATCGGATCGTCCGAGGTGGACAGAATCTCGAAGCCGTCCGTGTTCGCTTCGAACGGCGCGTCGTTGCCCGCCTGCGGCGCATCGGACGGGTCGCCCGCCAGGGGCGTGAGCTCGAAGGCATCCTCGCTCTCGAGCGAGGGCCCCTCGAGCGAGGGCGCTTCGAGCGAGAACTGCGTCGCGTGGGCGAAGTCCTGCGAGAGGGGCGCCGACGGCGTCGGTCCGCTCACTTCGCTCCCTATCGGCTGATGGTCGAGCACGAAGGTCAGCTCGAACGACTCGATGCGAACGACGTCGCCGACCGCGAGCACGTGGCGCTTCGTGCGTTGGCCGTTCACGTAGATCCCGTTCACCGAGCCGAGATCGCTCACCACGTGGCCTTCGGCCGCCCGCGAGAACACGGCATGTCGGCGCGAGACGCCCGCGTCGGCCAGCACGATCTCGCATTCCGGAGCGCGTCCCGCGCACAGGTCGCCATCGTCCCAAGGCCGCAGCAAGTGCAGCTTGCCATCGCACTGAACGATTAGGCCGGCGTACAGCTCACTCGCGCGTTCGCTCTCGGCCGGGGCCGGCATGAACGCGGCGTCTTCGTGCGCTGGCGGCTCCGGTACGGCGAGCTCCGGCGCGGAAGGCGAGCCGAAATCGAACAGCGACGTGTGCTCAGGGTTCGGAGGCGGCCGTGAATCGGTGTCGACTTCAACGGCGGATTCGCGCAGCGGCTCGATTACGTCCGCCGAAAGGTCTTCCTCGCCGAAGGCGAACACGCCTTCAGGATCCGGTCCGGCACTGTGGTCGGGCGCATCGAGCGCGGGTGCGAGCGCGGGTTCGGCTGAGACGATCGGTGCCGCCAGCTTCGCAGCGGCTGCCGGCGCCGGCGCGAGCGCAAGGAACGTCTGCGATGAGTCCCACACGTCGTTCGCTTTCGCCTTCGGCGGCCCTGCGATCTGGAGGCCCGGCTGCAGGACGATGCGCAGCTCGTACTTGCCCAGCTGAATCACGTCGCTCGGCTTCATCGCGACCGTGCCGCTGATGCGCTCGCCGTTGAGCTGCGTGCCGTTCTCGCTGCCGAGATCCTCGAGCAGAAATCCTTCGCCCTCGCGGCTCAGGGTCGCGTGGAAGCGGCTCACTGCGAGGTTGTTCACGACCACGTCGTTCTCGCGCATCCGGCCAATCTTCAGCTGTGGGCCAGCGAAATTGACCTCGCTCAATAGGCGGCCCTTGAGCGAAAGCTGAAC
>JANNKN010000766.1:0-3456 GCA_031396315.1 Deltaproteobacteria bacterium | reverse complement strand
CTCCGCGTTCGCACGCGCTTCCGCCGCGTGCGGTTATCGTGGCGCTCCTCCCGAAGGAGCCCCGCATGTCGATCTCGCTCGAATCGCTATTCTCTTTGCGCGGCAAGGTCGCGCTCGTGACCGGCGGCTCGCGCGGGATCGGCGAGATGATCGCGACGGGGCTCGTTGGCGCGGGCGCGAGGGTTTACGTCGCGGCGCGCAAGAAGTCGGAGTGTGAGGCCGCGGCGGCGCGCCTCGGTGCGAATGCAATCCCGCTGGTCGCGGATCTCGGCACGCAGGCGGGCTCGCGCGCGCTCGCGGCGGAAATCGCAGCGCGCGAGCCGAAGCTGCACGTGCTCGTGAACAACGCGGGCGCGAACTGGGGCGCGCCTCTCCGCGAATTCCCCGAAGCCGGCTGGGACAAGGTGATGGATCTCAACTTGAAGGCCGTGTTCGATTTGACGCGCTTCCTGATCCCCCAGCTCGAGGCCGCGGCGGCGCCAGGCGACCCCGCGCGCGTCATCAACGTCGGCTCGATCGACGGCATCCAGGTGCCCGCGCTCGAGACGTATGCGTACTCCGCGAGCAAGGCCGCCGTGCACCACATGACTGCGGTGCTGGCGAAGAAGCTCGCGCCAGCCATTACGGTGAACGCGATCGCGCCGGGGCCGTTCGAGAGCAAGATGATGCACGAGACGCTCGAGAAGTTCGGTGAGGGCATCAGGAAAACCTGCCCGATGCGGCGCATCGGCGAGCCCGAGGACATGGCCGGCGTCGCGGTTTATCTCGCATCGCGCGCGGGCGCGTACGTCACCGGCGCGGTGCTCCCCGTCGATGGCGGCATCGCGACCACGCGTTGATGCGCATGCTGCGCTCGCGCACTCTCGCCGCCGCGCTGGGGCTCGGCGTCGGCGTGTTAGGGACCGCCGGCTGTGCGGATCGCGCGTTCCAGGGCGCGATCGCCCAGGCGGAGTCGAGCGCCGCGGCCGCACGGCAAGGCGAAGTCGACACGCTCTACGGATTCATGCGCAAGACGCATCCGGCCTTGTTCCATCACAACACGCAGGCCACGATCGAGGCCGAAGTCGCGCGCCTGCGAGCCAGTGCGCCGCGCCTGTCGTGGCCCGCCTATGTGGTCGGTATCCACCGCGTCTTGAAGCTCGTCGGCGATGGCCACACGTCAGTGTTCCCGTTCCCCGAAGCCGGCCCCGGATTCGACACGCGGCTCCCGCTGCTCATGCACAGCTTCGGTGACGGCGCGTTCGTGATCGGCGCCGACGCGCGCCATCGCGATGCCGTCGGCGGGCGCCTCGTCGCGATCGCAGGCATGCCCTTCGACATCGTGTTCACGCAGCTCGCGTCGTTCTGGCCGCACGAGAACGGCATGTGGGTGCGGCGCTGGGAACCGCTGTTGTTACGGCGGCCTGGCTACCTGACGGGCGCGGGCATCGCGCCGAGCGCCGACGTCACGGCGCCGATCGTGTTCCGCGTGCGGCTCGCGGGCGGCGAGGAGCGCGAGTTCGCGGTGAAGCCGGTGCCCGTGGCAGAGGACGAGGCCGCGCAGGCCACGCGCTGGGTGCACGCGCGCGACGAGGCGAAGCTCGCACGCCCGACGCCACTGCACGGCGGCGACGCGCCGTTCGCCTTCTTGCACCTGCCCGAGCAGCGCGCGGTGTATGCCGTCTACCGCCAATGCGACGACTCCGAGACCGAGACGGTCGCAGCGTTCGCAGGGCGCCTGTTCGCGTTCGTCGAAGCGAACGATCTCGAGAAGCTGATCGTGGACGTGCGCGAGAACGGCGGCGGCGACAACACCAAGAACGAGCCCCTGCTGCGCGGGATGGAAGGCAGCAAGCTGAATCGCCCGGGCGGGCTGTTCGTGCTGATCGGGCGCGAGACGTTCTCGGCTGCGCAGAACTTCGCGACGCAGGCGGAGCGCCGAACCCAGGCGCTGTTCGTGGGCGAGCCGACGGGCTCCGCCCCGAATCATTACGGCGATTCGCGGCAGCTCAGCCTGCCCGTCTCGCACCTTTCGGTGATCGTCGCGACGAAGCGCTGGCAAGATTCGGACGCCGACGATGCGCGCTTCAATCTGCCGCCAGACCTACCGGCCTGGGAGAAGTTCGACGACTGGCGCACGGGGCGCGACCCGGCGCTCGAGGCCGCACTGCGCTACCGCGCTCCTGCGAACGCGAAGCCGTTCGATCCCATGCAACGCTGGCGCGACGGGCGCGGCGAGAGGAAACGAGATGGCTGAGCGACCCCCTCAATCGACCGAGGCCGAGCTGCGGCGCGCGAAGCCGTTCATCAAGGCGATGAGCGCGGCGAACGTGTTCGTGTTCCGGCTGACCGGCGGGCGCTGGGGCTCGAAGTTCCCCAATCACGGCTCGCCCGTCGGCCTGCTCACGAGCGTCGGCCGAAAGTCCGGCGCAAAGCGCGTCGCCCCGCTGATCTACCTGCAGGACGGCCCGCGCATCGTGCTGGTCGCCTCGCAGGGCGGGCTGCCGAAGCACCCGGTTTGGTTCCTCAATCTCGAGGCGAACCCGAGCGCTTCGTTCGAGACCCGCGAACACGGCGTGCGCAGTTATCAGGCGCACCGCGCCAACGCCGCCGAGAAGCAAGCGCTCTGGCCGCGCCTTTGCAAGGTCTACCCGGACTACGCGGATTATCAGGCGCGCACGGAGCGCGACATCCCGGTGGTGGTGCTCGAGCCGCGCTGAGGCCGGCCCTCGGCGCGAGATTCGATGCCTTGCAATCTTGCACCCAGGGTGCCAGATTGCGAGTCATGCGAATCATCCCTCGCGCGCAAACTGCGCGCCTGTCCGAGCTGCTGCGAGCGTTCCCTGCCGTGCTGATCGCCGGCCCTCGCCAGTGCGGAAAGAGCACCCTCGTCCGGAGCGCTTACCCGAACTGGCGCCAGCTCGATCTGGAGCGCCCCAGCGATCTCGCCGCCCTCTCCGCCGACGTCGAGGGTTTCCTTCGCGCGAATCCCCGCCGCTTGGCCCTCGACGAAGCGCAGCGGTTCCCGGCTCTATTCCCAGCCCTCCGGAATCAGATCGATCGATCGCCCGGGAAGGGCCGCTTCCTGTTGTCAGGCTCCGCCAGCCCCTCCCTGATGCGTGATGTGTCCGAGTCGCTCGCGGGCCGCATAGGCCTGCTCGAGCTCGCTCCCTTTTCGTCGGCGGAGCTCGCCCGAACCACTCACATCGGCGCCCGCTGGTTCTGGGGCGGTTACCCGCCCGTGCACTCGCTCCGCGGTGCGCCGGCGCGCTTGAACTGGCTGGACAGCTACGTCTCGACATTTCTCGAGCGCGATCTTCCGGCGCTCGGCGTTCGGCTCGCTCCACAGCGGCTTCGCTTGCTGTGGACGATGCTGACTCACGTCCATGGCAACGTCTTGAACGTCTCGGACCTCGCGCGCTCCCTGACAGTCTCGCCACACACGGTCGCTGACCACCTCGATGTACTCGAGGGTGC
>JANNKN010000765.1:0-4893 GCA_031396315.1 Deltaproteobacteria bacterium | reverse complement strand
GAGATACCCTGCAGCACGCTCTCTCGGTTGTCGCCGCCGGTGCGGCGCCATTCTTCCTGGATGCGCGAGAGCAAGAAGACTTCGTAGTCCATCGACAGGCCGAACACGACGGCGAACAGGATCACTGGGATCGTCGGGTCGATGCCTTCGAGGGGCTCGAAGTTGAGCAGGCCTGATAAGTGGCCGTCTTGGAAGACCCAGACCAGCAGGCCGTAGCTCGCAGACAGGGACAGGATGTTCATCAGCGTCGCCTTCAGCGGCACGAACACGGAGCGGAAGGCGAATAACAAGACTAGGAAGTTCCAAGCGAGCACCAGCGCAGCCGCCCGAGTGCCCCAGCTCTTCATGACGGCCTTCAGGTCGTTCATCTGCGCGGTGGCGCCGCCGATCTTCACGTCGAGGCCGGGACGCGGGACGGCGCGCACGGCGTCGAGCACTTCGGCCGCTGCGAGCGAGCGCCAGGGATTCGCGTTGCCCGCGATCAACAGCGCGGTGTGCTCGTGGATCGTGCGGCGCACGCGCGTCGCGAGCGGGTCGGTGCTGGCTTCGGCGCGAATCTCGGCTTCGCTGAGAGCGCTCGGATCGAGATCGTTCAGCGGCGTGCGTACTTCCGTAACGCCTGGCACGGCCGCGATGCGCGCGGCGTAGGCGCGCAGCACGCGCAGGTTCTTCGGCGCGAGCGGGTCTCCCTGAGCGGTCGCGACCACCTGCATGATCGAGGCGCCGCCCGGATCGAAACGCGTGGCATCGCCGAGCGCCTTGTCCACCTGCCGCACTTCGGAGTCACTCGCGAACATGCGCGTGTCGGGCACTGCGCTCTGCATGTGCAGCACGGGGCTCGCGAACACCGCGAGCGTGGCGACGCAGGCGAGCACGGTGAGCCACGGATGCTGCATCGAGAAGCCGCCGACGCGGCGCCAGAACGGGCTCGGCGCGGTGGTCTCCGGTGCGCGGCCGATGGCGCCCCAGTTCACGCGCGGGCCGAGCCATGCGAGCAGCGCAGGCAACAGCAGCAGCGCCCCGAGCAACGAGGCGAGCACGGCAAGCGACCCGCCGATCGCGATGCTGCGCAGAATCGGAACGGGCACAGGGATCAGCACGGCAAGGCTCACTACCACCGTCAGGCCCGAAACGAAGATCGCGCGGCCCGCGGTGTCGAGGGTGGAGGCGGTCGCCTCGCTCGGCGAGAGACCCTTGCCCATTTCTTCGCGGAAGCGCTGCACCAGTAACAACGCATAGTCGATCGAGAGCCCGAGGCCGAGGAAGGCGGCGACGTTCAGGGCGAAGATCGAGATCTCCATGAAGTTCGAGCCGAGGCGCGCGAGTGCCGCGCAGCTCGCCATCGCGAAGCCACCCACCAGGATCGGCAGCACGGCCGCCACCACGCTGCGGAAGAAGATCAGCGTGAGCGCGAGCGCGATCGGCATCGCGACCGTCTCGGCCTGCGCGAGATCCACTTTCGCCGTGGCCTGCGCCAGGATCGATGCCGCCACGTGGCCGCCGATCCCGACCTCGATTGGCGCCTCGACGCCGCGCAACAGCGGCTCGATGCGCTTCAGCGTGGCGAGTTTGTCGGCATTGCTGCCCCCGAGCGAGACTATCACCAGCGTCTCGTGCCCATCGTGGGAGACGAGCGACTCCTGGCTCGTATCCCAATAACTGGTCGCGCCGACGACACCCTCGTCCTCGAACAAGACCTCGAGTAAATCGAGGATCAGCGAACCGAACAGCGGATCGCGCACGTCGCTCGTGTCGTCGCGGTAGATCACGAGGACGTCGGGCGCGCCGATGCCGAAACGGCGCTCGGCCTCCTTCACGGCGAGATCGCTCTCGCTGCCCGGCACCTCGAAACCGCCGGCCGGGAGATGATCCGCAGCGCTCGCACCGTAGAGCGCTGCGACCGCGAGCCCCGCAGCGAAGAGCGCGACCACCGCGACGCGCCAACGCGCGAGGGCCGCGCCGAGGCGCGCGTAGGGCGAATCGAGCGAAGCTTCCGAGCGCATGCACCCCCCAGTGCGCCGCGCACGTTACCTGCGCACGCGGCGAAGTCGCCGCGGCCACCTGCCGCAGGATCGAGGCGCGCGGTTGACCGCGGCTCCGGGGCGCTGCTATTTGAGCCTCGCTGCTCGGGTGCTGCGCTCAAGGAGAGCGGAGCCTCGAGGGAAGGCCGTGAAAATCGGCCGCGGTCGCGCCACTGTAATCGGGGAGTTCTCGCGACAAGGAGCCACTGGCTCGGCGCTGAGTCGAGCTGGGAAGGCGTCGCGAGCGCATCGATCCGAGAGTCAGGAGACCTGCCCGGGCGGCGGAATCTGCAACTGCTCTTCGCGAAAGAGAGTGGTGCGGTGACGGCCGATGCGGGCGCGCAAGCGCTGGCGATCCCACGTCATCCCCGGACATCTCGCGAAGGGTGCGAGGAGTCTCTGATGACGCCGGCACCCATCGCTCGGAGTGCGCACAATCGTCGTGCGCGCGCGAGCGGCCTCAGCTTCGGCTCGATTGCCCCCGTCTTGTTCCTGTTCTCGCTCGCGACGGTTCCCGCGCGCGCCGAGGATACGCCGCCCGCGGCTCCCACGATTGTGCGAGAGGCCCGTGAGATCAGCGTCACCGCGACGCGCGCCGAACGGAACCTGCTCGATGTGCCGGCGAACGTGAGCGTGATCGACCGCGCCGAGATCGAGCGCAGCGGCGCGTCGAGCGTGCCCGAGCTGCTGCGCCGCGAGGCTGGCGTGCTCGTCACGAACACGACCACGAACGCCGAGGGCTACAGCGTCGAGGCGCGCGGCTTCCTGAACGGTGGCGGCAACGGCTGCCGCACGCTCGTGCTGATCGACGGTCGCCGCGCCAACGAGCCCGATTCGGGCTGCGTCGACTGGACCTTCGTCGCGCTCGATCAGGTGGAGCGCATCGAGGTCGTGCGCGGCCCTGGCTCGGCGGCTTACGGGGACAACGCGCTCGGCGGCGTGATCGAGATCTTCACGCGCGGCGCGAGCGCCGAGCGCGGGACGCTGGCGTCGCTGCACGCCGAGCGCGCGAGCTTCGATGGCGAACGCGTGGACGCGCTCGTGTCGCAGCGCTTCGGCGCGCTGCGCGTCGGCGCGACCGCCGCATTCGACGACACCGCGGGCTATCGCGACCGGGCCGACCTCAATAACAAGCGCTGGGGCCTCGACCTCGCCTGGCAGCTCGCCGACGGCGGCAGCCTCGGCCTGACCGGCGGCTACGCGTCGTCCGAGCGCTCGCGGCCGGGCACGCTGGACCCGGGCCAAGTGGCCGGTGACCCGACCGCTGCGGGCCCGAACCTCGACTTCGCGCGCGAGCGCGAGCGCTATCTCCAAGGCGCGCTCGCGCTGAACCTTCCTCGCGAGTGGACGCTGCGCGCGACGCCCTACTACCGCCACTCCGAAGCGCGCAATCACTTCGACAATCAGGACCCGCTCTTCCCGTTCGTGCTCGACTCCGCGGTCGACGACGACAGCGCGGGCCTCGACCTGCAGGTCGCGCGCGACCTCGAGTTGTTGGGGCTGGAGCTGCGCGTGCTCGCCGGCACAGAGCTGCGCCAGGACGACATCGACGTGGCGAGCGACTCAGGCGGCTTCCTCACGGACAACGACGCGCGCCGCCGAACCTGGGGCGTATTCGTGCAAGCCGAGGCGTGGCTCCGCGACGACGTGCTGCTCTCGCTCGGCCTGCGCCGCGACCGCAGCGACCTCGAAGGGCGCTCGACGAACTTCCCGGGCCAGCGCTTCAGCGAAGAGCACGCCTTCTGGTCGCCGCGCGCCTCGCTCACCTGGCGCTTCCACGAGAACGGCTCGGCCTACGTCGCCTACGGCCGCGGCTTTCGCTTCCCGAACGTCGACGAGACTTTCGGCTTCTTCGGCTTCGTCCCGACGCTCTCGCCCGAGAGTGCGCACAGCGTCGAGACGGGCGCGAGCTGGCGCAGCGAACGCTTCGAGCTGCGCGGAACGCTCTACGCGATGTGGGTGAAGGACGAGATGTTCTTCGACCCGCTCGCTCCCCCGTTCGGGGAGAACGACAATGTCGACGAAGTGCGTCACGAAGGCGCCGAGCTCTCGGGACGAGTCGCGCTGACGGAATGGCTCGCTGCCAGCGCCACCTACACACGCGACGACGTGAAGGTCACCGAGGATTCGGTCGCCGCGCTGGAGGGCGAGCAGCTGCCGATCACGCCGAAGAATCGCGGGCAGCTCGCACTCGAGGCAGCGCTGCCATTGGGCTTCGAGGCGCGGCTCGCCGGCACCTTCGTCGGCGACCGCCGCATCGCGAACGACCCGAGTGGCATTCAGCCCGACCTCGACGGCTACGCGACCCTCGATGCGCGCCTCGCCTGGACGCGCGACCTCGCGCAAGATGTCGCGCTCACGCTAGAAGCGAACGGGCGCAATCTGACGGGCAGCGATTATGCCGATTTCGCGGGCTTCTCGATCTTCTCGTTCCCGCAAGAGACGCGCTTCTACCCCGCCGCCCGAGCCAACTGGTCGGTGGGCGCGCGCATCCGGTTCGAACGATGAAGCGCGCGCACATGCTCGGGGTCGCAGTCGTGGCTTTCGCCGCGGCTGCGGCCCTTGTGCGCGCGGGTGAGCCGCGCCGTGCGGAGGGAAGCGAGGCCACGCGCACCGACGCACGCGTCGAGATCGATCTCGTGCCCATGCCCGAGAGCGCACAAGCTCGGCTCGATGCGATCCGGCAGCGCGTGCAGGCTGCCGTCATCTACCCGCAGGCCGCGCGCGAGCGCGGAATTCAGGGCATCGCGCGCAATCAGTTCCGAATCGATCCGGCAGGCCGCGCGGCCGAAGTGATTACGGTCGAGAGCAGCGGCTCGGCGCTGCTCGACGGCGCCGCGGAAGATGCGGCACGAAGCGCCCGCGAGCTGCC
>JANNKN010000743.1:0-4618 GCA_031396315.1 Deltaproteobacteria bacterium | reverse complement strand
GCGACGACTTCACCGCGATCGCGCGTCGAGCCGTCCAGCCGCACGAAGTCGAGACCCACTTCGCGCAGCCGCGGTTCGACGAGATCGAGCAGCCCCGTCCACTGCGAGAAGACGAGCGCCTTGTGGCCCTCCGCCGCGATCGTTTCGAGGCGGTCCGCGAGCAGCTCGAGCTTCGCCGACGCATCGAGCTGCTGGCCGGGCACCAGCCGCGGATGGCAGCACGCTTGCCGCATGCGCAGCAAGGCCTCGAGCGCCTCCATTACGTTGCCCCCGCGTGTGAGCCGCTCGAGCACCTCCGGTGTCGTGGCTGCGCGCACCGCGTCGTAGACGGCGCGTTCCGCCTCCGACAGCACGCAGTGCAGCACGATATCGGTGCGAGGCGGCAACTCGGGCGCGACCTCCGCCTTCCGGCGCCGCAGCACGAACGGGCGCAAGCGCTCGCGCAGGCGCTGCGCCGCCTCGGGCTCGCCGCTCGCGATCGGCCGCGCCACGCGCTCGTCGAAATCCGAGCGTCCGCCGAGCAGCCCCGGATTCAAGAAGTGCATTTCGCTCCACAACTCTTCGAGTCGGTTCTCGACCGGCGTGCCGGTGAGCGCAACGCGGCGCTCGGCGTGAAGTCCAAAGGCCGCGCGCGCCGTTTGACTGTCGGGGTTCTTGATCGCCTGCGCCTCGTCGAGCACGACCAGCTCCCAGGGAATCGCGGCGAGCTTCTCCGCGTCTCGGCGCAGCAGCGCGTAGGTCGTGAGTGTGACGGGCGCGCGGTCTTCGAGCTCGCGATCGGCACCGTGATACGTGTGCACTTCGAGCTCGGGCCGGAAGCGCACGATCTCGTCGCGCCAGTTCGCGAGCAGGCTGGTCGGTGCGACCACCAGCGTGCGCGGGCCGAACGTCGCGAGCGCTTGCAGCGTCTTGCCGAGACCCATGTCGTCGGCGAGCAGCGCGCCGAGGCCCGCGCGGCCGAGGAAGTGCAGCCAACGCACGCCGGTCGCCTGATAACTGCGCAGCCTCGCGGCGAGCTCGGGCGCGAGCGGCGCCTCGGGCAACGCGGTGAAATCACCGAGCAGCGCGGCGAGGCGCTCGAAGCCGGGCGGGCGGGGCTGCTCGAGCGCATCGCACAGGCGCGCGAGGTCAGGCATCGCGCTCGCGGGCAGCGAACCGTCCGGGCGCCGCGCCGCGAGCAAATCCGCGACGAGCGGGCCGAGCTTCGCGAGCCAATCCGCGGGGAGCGGCGCGAAGCCGCCTCCGAGTAGCGGCACGAGCGATTCGCCGGCGCGCCACGCGGCGAGCACGCGGCCCGCGCTGGCTTCGCCGCCGTTCGCGGCGCGGAAGCGCACAGCGAAGCGTTCCTCGCCGGTGAGAAGCTCCGGCCCGAGGCCGGGTGCGAGGAAGAACTCGCGATGCGCGCTTCCCGATATTTGTGCTGCGCTGCGCTCGAGCCGCTCGCGGAAGCGGATCGCCTCGGGCGCCGCGAGGTCGACGCGATAGCCCGGCGCGAGCTCGAGCTGCTGCGCGAGCCGGCGCTCGAGCTCGCGCTCGGCGGGCTCGTCGCGCACGGGGATCGCGCCGCCGAGCGCGACGAGCTTGCCCGCATCGACGCGCGCGGTGGCCGGATCGCCGTACACGATCGTCGCGAGCACCGAGAGTGCGTCGCCGCGGCGCTCGGTTTCGACGCGCAGGCGCGGCGGCACGCGGCGCCCGCGTGCGAGGCGCGACGTCTCGATCTCGACGGGGACGCGCCGCTCGAGATCCGGAACGACATCCGCGACGAGCGCGGCGGCGTCGTTCGCGCTGAACCAACGGCCGGGCGGACGCAGCTCTCCCTGCTCTCGGCCGGTGAGGCGCGACGGCCCGAGCTCGCGGAGCACCTCGCCGCAGAGCGCGAAGCCATCGGGAAGCACGCGCGTCACCGGCGGGTCGGCCGCGACGAACAGGCGGAAGCCGGGGCCGTCGTCGACGACACGGGCGCGCCAGCCAACGGGTTCGCGGCTGGTGCGAATCTTCACGCCATCCAGCTGTACGTCGTCGCAGCTCTCGAGCGGCGCGAGCACTGCGCGCAGCACACCGCGTGGAAGCGGCCCGATCGCCGCGGCGCCGAGCGCGATCTCGATCGCGACATCGCTTTGGGTCGGGCTCACGGCCGCCCCCGGCACGCGTCCCGCGCGCAGTGCGGCGAGCGAGGCGCGCAGCGGTTCCTCGTTGCCGTCGCGCACCACCACGCGCGTGAGCGAGAGCCCAGTGGCCTCCGTGCGCAAGCGATAGGCGAGGGCGCCCGCGCCGGAAGCCGCGGCGGCGAGCAGCTCGCGCCCTTCTTGTTGGGCTCGCCGCAGCGCGATCACTGCGGCCGCGACGTGGGCGCACGGGTCGTCGTCGCCTCCGCAGTCGCACTCCCATTCCGCGTCGTCCAAGTAGAGCAGGACGGTCGGGTAGATCAGCCCGCCACTCGGGCGCACGCGCAGCACGCGCTCGCCGCCGCTCACGCGCTCCTGCGTCACGCCGTCCGCGCGCGCGATCTCCACGCCCGCCGACCACGCGCTGCGCTCCGCCTCGCTGCGCACTTTCTCGAACAGGGCCTGCACGCGCCGCAACGTAGACGCCGCGCCCCGCCGCCGCAGCACGGTTGCTGCGCCGCGCCGCGTTCCGTAACTCCCGCGCATGGGCAGCTACATCACGCCGGAGGGCTTTCGCCGCCTGCAGGAAGAAGCGGATCGGCTCTGGCGCGTCGAGCGGCCGCGCGTCACGCAGCAGGTCTTCGAAGCCGCGGAGCTCGGCGATCGCAGCGAGAACGCCGAGTACATCTACGGCAAGAAGCGCCTGCGCGAGATCGACGGCCGGCTGCGCTTCCTGCGGAAGAAGCTCGACTCGTTGACGATCGTGAGCGAGCCGCCGCCGCGCCGGGACCGGATTTACTTCGGCGCGTTCGTCACCGTCGAAGAAGAATCCGGCGAGAGCGCGGAGTACCGGCTGATCGGGCCCGACGAATCCGACCCGAGCCAAGGCTTGCTGTCGATCGAGTCGCCACTTGGCCGCGCATTGATGGGGCGCGTGGAGGGCGACGAGGTCACCGTGCAGCGCCCGCGCGGCGATGCCACGATCGTGATCGCGGCGATTCGTTACGAGGGCTGAGATGCAATTTTTCCCCAACTACAACGCCGCGCGCGGCGAGCGTCCCGCCGACTGGGCGCGTGCGCGCGAGGCCGAGGGCTGGCACGGGCTCGCGGCCAGCGATCACCTCATCACCATGGGCCTCGCGTATCCGCATCTCTGGGTCGCGCTCACCGAGATGGCGTGCGCGACGCGCGAGCTTCCGATCACGTCGTCGTTCGCGAACAACCTGTTCCGCTCGCCGGTCGAGTTCGCGCAGGCCTCGCTGTCGCTGAATCGCGCGGCGAACGGACGCTTCGAGGCGGGCCTCGGCGCGGGCTGGGTCGAGGACGAGATCACGCGCATCGGCTGGCGCTACCCGGCAGGGCCCGAGCGCGCGGGGCAATACATCGAGGCGCTGCAGATCGTGCGGGAGCTGCTGCACACCGGGCGCTGCAAGTTCTCCGGCCACCACTACCGCATCGATCTCGGCGATCCGGGGCTCGCGGATGTTGCGTCGCCGCCGCCTCTGCTCGTGGGCTCGGCGGGCGGCCCGCGCACGCTGCGCGAGCTCCCGCCGCTCGTCGATCGCATCGAGGTGAAGCCGAACGCGCCGGCAACCCGGGGTGGCGCGCTCGATCTGGCGAAGTACGGCGCCGTGTCCGAGGCCGATGTGCGGGACGCGATCGCGCGCGTGCGCCACGTCCGCGCGGACATTCCGATCGGCACCTTCGTGCTGGTGGGCGCGGTGCCGGCGGCCCACGCCGAGGCGCTACGGGCGCCGTTCGGGCGCGGCTTCCTCTCGCGTTTCCTCGGCGAAGCGCCGGCCGTTGCCCAGGCGCTCTGCGATCTCGAGGGCCTCGGCTTCGACCGCGTCCAGCTCACCGAGATCGCGCCGGGCACCCTCGAGCGCCTCCGGCCGCTACTTCCGCTCCACCGGCGCTGACCCCGCGCGCTCTGCTGGGGCACTGCGCCTGGGCTGCAGCGCGGGGAGCGTTCAAGTCCGCCCTCCCGAACGGCGAAGAGCCGCAGGCAGGACACTCCTTCGCGCGCGAGGAATCGCATGGCCGGATCGCCCCGAGTTCAGCTTTCGCTCAAGGGCCGCCTATTGAGCGAGGTCAATTTCGCTGGCCCACAGCTGAAGATTGGCCGGATGCGCGAGAACGACGTGGTCGTGAACGCCAACCGGCAGCGTGAGAAACGCGGGAATCGTCATTCCGTCGGCTGTGTTGTAGCTGACTGCCTTCATCGAAGCGAGCGCTTCGCGCGGCAGCGTCTCGAAAATCTTGTAGAGGTGGGTGAGCTCCCTCGTCTTGCGGTTGAACAGGTAACGCTCACCGGGCTCGGTATCGCTCGACACCGCAACCATTACCACGTTTTCGTCCGTGGTGCTCGAGGCGAAGCCGATTTCCCTGCCCGGCAGCTTGCTCTTCAGATATTTGTAATCCGCTTCCCAGGCCTTGTTTCTCCAGTTGATCCGGGTGCGCTCGTCCTCGTAGGCCGTCCCGACCAGTTCGTGGCTGACATCGGAGAAAAT
>JANNKN010000724.1:0-5377 GCA_031396315.1 Deltaproteobacteria bacterium | reverse complement strand
GGGCTAGGCACCACCCTCCGATCGCACGGGCACGCGGCGGCGGCGGAGCGCGAATCAAGCGGAGGCCGGCCCCGAACTCCGTGCAGCGCAAAGCCTAGAAGCGACGCGCTCTTCTCACATCCCGGAGACTCCTCAGCGAGGGGCCGAAGCCGAGGCATCGCGCGGAGCCGCCGCCGCCCCCCGCCGCTGCATCGACGCGCGGATTCGCATTTCAAAAACTCGGGCGGCAGGATCCTACGCACTCGCCCTAGATTCGGAGCACGCTGCTTAGGAAGGTCGCGCACGCATGCAGCTTCGCTGGGCAGACTGCCGGCTCGACCTCGCTGCCCGGACGCTCGAGCGTGGCGGCAAGCTCGTGCGTGCTCAGCCGCTCACGTTCGACTTGCTCGCGCTGTTGCTGCGCCATCGCGGCCGCGTCGTTTCGGACGCGCACCTGCGCGCCCAGCTCTGGCCCGACGTGGTGGTGGGCGACGCGGCGCTCCGTCAGGCACTGAAGGAAGTTCGCCGCGCGATCGGCGACAACGGGCGCGCGCAGCGCCAGATCGAGACCGTGCGTGGCCTCGGCCTGCGGTTCGTCGCACCGGTAGAGATCGCCGGCGCAGCCGAGGCCGGCTTTGTCGGACGCGAAGAGCTGATCGCCACTTTGGAAGGCGCGCTCGACGAAGGCGGGGCGGGCGCCGGCGGCGTCACGCTGCTCTCCGGGAGCGCAGGGATGGGGAAGACCGCGCTGCTCGTCGAGATCGCCGCGCGCGCCGAGGCGCGCGGCTGGCGGGTGCTCACAGGCTGGGCCCGCGTGGGCGCAGAGTCGGATGCCTACGCGCTGTGGACCGAGGTCGCGGAGGCGCTCGGCGTGGCTGCGCTGACCGCGCAAATCGCCGAGTTGCCCGCGTCGGGCGGGATCTCGGAATCGCAGCGCTACGCGCGCTTTCGTGAGTTCCAGCGCGCGCTCCTCGCCGCCGCTCGCGGCGGTTCGCTGCTCGTCGCGCTCGATGATCTCCAGTTCGCAGATCGCGAGTCGCTCGCCCTGCTGCGCTTCATCGCGCCGGCGTTGCGCACGTCGCGGGTCACTTTGCTCGGGACGCACCGCACGCTCGCGCCCGGCGACGAACACACGCGCGACTTGGCAGCGCTCGCAGCCGAGAGCACGACCCGCGCGCTCGCGCTGCGTGGGCTCGACGCGCGCGAGTTGCACGCACTCGTGCGCGCGCGACTCGGCGCAGCGCTCGGCGACGGCGCGGCGGACGCGCTGGCCACGCGCACCGGAGGCAGCCCGCTGCTCGCCCTGGAAGCGGTGCGCACGCTGGCTGCGAGCAGCGCGCACGCTGCGCCGCTCAGCGCCGCGCAAATCGAAGCGAGTGTGCTGCCCGGCGTCGTGCCGCTCGTGCGCCGGCGCCTCGCGGCGCAGAGCAAGGGCACGCGCCGCGTGCTGCACGCCGCCGCCGTCGCCGGCGAGCCCTTCGACCTCGAGCTGGTGCGTGCGAGCGCCGGCTGCGCACGCGGCGAGGCGGAGAGCGCGCTGCGCGAGGCCGAACGCGGCGGACTCGTAGAGCGCGGCGACACGGGCGCGTGGCGATTCGCGCATCCGCTCTTCGCCGAAGCGGTCGTCGAAGATCTCGCGAGCTTGGGGGAAGGCGCGACCGCGGCGCTGCATCGGCTGGCGCTCGCAGCGCTCGAGCCGCGGCCCGAACGCGACGCGTTCCGGCTGGCCAGCCACGCGTTCGCCGCGCGCTCCGCGCTCTCCCCCGCGGCGGCGGTCGATCACCTGCGGCGCGCCGCCCGCGCGGCGTGGCGAATGCACGCTGTCGAGGACGCCGAAGCCTGGCAGCAGCGAGCCGTCGAGATCGCGGAGCGTTCGGATTTTCCGCCGCTCGAGCTGTGCGATCTGTTGCTCGAGCTCGGCGATCTGACGGTTGCGAGCCGCGGAACGCCCAGCGCGCGCGTTCCGTTCGATCGCGCCGCCAGGATCGCGCGCGACCTGGGCGACGCGACCCGCCTCTCGCGCGCCGCACTCGGCTTTGCGCATCGCGCGCTCTCGCTCCACGCGACCGACGTCACGCTCGCTTGGCTGCGCGCCGCGCACGCGGCACCGAGTGACGATCCAACCCTCGAAGCGCGCGTCGCAGTCCGATTCGGCGCGGCGCTCCTCGAGTCCGCTCCGGCGGAGCGGGACGACGGCGCGCGCTTGCTCGCCGAAGGCGTCGCGCGAGCGCGTCGCCACGGGGATCCCCTGACGCTCGCACGCGTGCTCGCAGACCAGAGCATCAGCTTCTTCAGCGCGAACGGGCCGGGGGCCGCACTCGCGCTCGCGCGCGAAGTCGCGAGCTGCGGCCGGCATGCGGGCGACATCGAGCTCGAGTTCCGCGGTCTCGCCGAGGTCACGACCGTTCAGCTCGAGCGCGGCGACCGAGCCGGCTTCGACGAAGCGTTCGGCGACTGCGAGGAGCTCGTACGGCGTGCGCCCATCCCGTACGCGCAAGGAATGACTCATGGCGTCGCAGCGCTGCGCGCGCTGCTTGCCGGCCGGCTCGACGAGGCGAACACCGCGATGGAGGCGGCCGACGCCCACGCCCGCGCGACGGGGAGCCTCGGTTCCGGCGTCGTCGCGGGGCTGCAGCGCTTCCAGCTCGCCCGCGAGCGCGGCGGGCTCGCGCCACTGCTGCCGGCGCTCGACCAAGCACGCACACATCTCCCCAACCTGCCGGGGCTCGCAGCGATCGCAGGTCTCGCGTATGGCCTGTGCGGGAAGCGCGCGCAAGCGAGCGAAGCGGCACACGCGCTCGCCCTGTGTCTCGCTGCGTTGCCCCACGACCGCACGCGGCTCGCGACGCTCGCCGTCGGCGCCGAGCTCGCGTATCTCGCGCGCTCGGCCCCGCTGGCCGCCGCGCTCGAGCCGCTGCTCACGCCGTTCGCGGAGCTGCACGGCGTCGCCGGCATCGCGGCGACTTATTGGGGCTCGCTCGCGCACGCGCTCGGCTTCGTAGCGCTCGTGCTCGGTCGCCGGACCGTGGCGGCACGCGGGTTCGAGCGCGCACTGCGCGCGCACGAAGCGCTCGGTGCGCCGGTGTGGAGCCGCCGCTCGGCGGAAATGCTCGCCTTGGCGCGAGGCACCTCGCCGGGAAATGTGCGGCTCGTGTCGTAGAGGCGAGCGGCGCCGCCGAGTCCTCACGCAACGCTCACGAACGGCGCACTGCGCGTGGGGCAGCCTGGCGGTGTGAGGAAGAAGTACGCCGCCCGCTCGCTCGGTATCGCCCTCATCGGAGGCGCGGCGTGGCTCGCCTCCGCGCAGGTCGCGCCGCCGCCGTCGGCGTGCGCCGACTACGCCGCCGCGGCCCAGTGGGACTCGACCGTCTCATTCCACTACGGCCACTTCGCGGAGGACGGGAACGGCAGGGTGAATCTGTCCCAAGACGCCACTGGGCACGCACTACTTCCGCGGGTGCCGGACCCCTTTCCCGGCATCTCGATCCCCGCCTGGGAAGCGCTCTCTCAGGGCAGCGGCTTCGTGCATGACGTGCTCACTGCGTTCGAAACGCCGCCGCCCGACACCGTAATCACCGTCGATGGAGCAGGGGCGACGCAAGCAGTTGCGGGCTCTGGCTCGAACGCTTCGATCGTCTATCTCAGCATCGACCCCATCGCCTGCACGTACAACTTCCTTTGGACGCCGTATCTCGACATGACCGTCGTCTCGAGCAGGGACGGCACCATCTTTTCCGGCGTCGATGCGATCGGCAGCGTGCAGTCGGCAAACCGGCCACTTCCTCCGGTGGTGCCTAATCAGCCACTCGCGCCGCTCGTCGGAAGCATGGGCTTCACTGCGAATCCCTTCGGCACTCAGGGCGATCGCTATGTCCCGCAGCGACTGACCCTCCCGCTGTTTGCTCCGGGTAGCGGCGGGTTGTTGGAAGCGAACCCGGGCGTCGCGTCGGTGCAGTGGAGCTTCGACCCCAACGTCGAGGAGCTCGAGTTGGTCGTCGATCCGAAGAACTACGACACGTGGATGCCGCAGGGATATCGCCAGCAGCTTCCAGAGGACTACGCGCAGGCGATGCCCGGCCTCGTGCTCGAGGACGAGATTGGGAACTCGATCGACATCGAGGCGACCGTGCGCCGCAAGCTCGACGGGCTGCCTCCGCAGGCTTCGAGCGTCCAGTTCATCGATTTCGAGTTGATCCAAAGCTCCGCCGAGCCGGGCATCGCGCTCAACACGCCACCGAGCGGTCTGCTCGCGAATCCGCAGCCGAACGATCTTCAGTTCGATCCTGCCAAGAACGCGGCGAAGACACCGATCGTCGTCGTGAGTCCTGGCGCTACATCGACGGCGCGCGCGTCCCAGGGCGTCGGCAATACCGCGACCGCGGTCGTGAGCTCGTACGATTGGGGCTCGTTCGGCGAGATCGAAGTGCGCGCCACGATGTCGACCGGTGTGCAGCTCGTCGGCCACTTGATCAGCGATCCGAACATGCAGCAGATCCGGCTCCCGAAGCGTGACGCGAGTTCGCACATCGCCGATGAGTGGAGGCGGCTGCATGGGATTGGAGGCGCCCCGGATTCCACGGACGACGAAGACAACCCGGGCGGGACCGGACAAGAGCTCGGCGACGGGCTCTCGCTGTACGAGGAATACCGCGGCTTCTTCGTCGAGGGCTTTCAGTTCCGCGGCTTCCCGGGCAAGGAGACGGATCCGAACGTGAAGGACCTCTTCGTCAAGAACGACTACTCCCCGGCGCTCGTGCCGGGCTTCAAATTGCTCGCCGAGCACGGCAGGCTGAACGTCCATTACGAGCTGCTCGAGCAAGAGATCGATGCGGGCAGCGTCGTGAACTTCAATCGCGGGCAGGGCGCTCACGCGGTCGATCAGCACGGCGTTCGCGTTCGGCTCGCCCCACCGAAGGAGTCCGGCGGCCTTGCCGTCGAGGACCCGAATCAACCGGGCACGAACAGGCTGCTCCCGCGCTCGACAGTTCACGTCTGGGTGACGCCGCTGATCTATGCGAGCTCCGACGGGACACTTACGGTTGATCGCGATGCGTTGGCGGACGTGACCGCACATGAGCTCTCCCACGCCATCAGCGTCGAGCATCACGGCGAGACGGACCTGCGCGGCGTGACGTGGTCCCTCGATCCGCTCACCGGCGAAGTCACCGAGACGTCACGTCTTGGCTCGTACCCGATCGAAATCCGCACAGAGGACGGTTGCCCGGGTGGCTGCGCGCTGACCGCGACGGAGCTCAGGGAGTTCTTCTTCCCGAACTTCGCCGACAAGCAGATCTACGTCGGTAGCCACCGGGGCGAGCACAGCGGTCGCGCGCACTGTGTGATGCGTTACGAGGCTGCCAGCGCGTATACACACGAGCCGACGCAGCAGAGCGCGCCG
>JANNKN010000699.1:0-1018 GCA_031396315.1 Deltaproteobacteria bacterium | reverse complement strand
TGCCCCCGCCGCACAGCAGTACGCCGCGCCGGCCAAGGCGGCGCTGCGAGAAGTGCGGCGCAACGTGCAGGCCTCCGAGGATCGCGTCGTGACGAGCGAGAGCACGCTGCGGGCCGAACTCGCGGGGCTCGCCAAGCAGCTAGGCAGCGGCAACCCGTGGCAAGCGCTCGGGGTAAAGACCGAAGCCGGTGACGATCGCATTCGCGCCGTCTACACCGATCTCGCCAAGCGCACGCATCCTGATCGCTGCGTCGGCGCGAGCGACGCGACGCGCAAGCTCGCAGAGGAGTTGTTCGCGCTTGCGTCGAAGGCCTTCGACGCGATCCGCGACGGCGACGCTCGCGCAAGCTGGTTCAAGCAGCGCAAGCAGAACGAGCTCGACGCCGCAGCGCGCGACGAGAGCGAGCGCGCCGTCCACGCCGAGAGCGAGTTCACGCGCGGAGAGGGCTTGTTACGGGCGCGTCGGCCGAACGAGGCACTGCAAGCGTTCCGCAACGCCGTCGAGTCGTATCCCGAGGAGTGCGATTACCACGTCTACCTCGGTTGGGCCTATTACCAGGTCGAGCCGGATGCGCCGAATCGCGTGCAAGACGCGATCAAGATCGTGATGAGGGGGCGCAAGCTCGCACCCGATCGGCGCACGCCGTACTTGTTCCTCGGCCGTTTGTGCCAGGCGGCAGGCAACGTCGAGAACGCCGAGAAAATGTATGCGCGTGCGATCCAGCTCGATCCGGATTGCGTCGAGGCGCAGCGCGAGCTCCGGCTCGTGCGCATGCGGCAGGACAAAGCACGGGGGATTGTCGGCCGCATGCTGAAGCGCTGAAGCGGCGAGCGACGCTGCGCCGGAGGATCGAGGCGGCGCAGGGTCGGGCGGGTCGGGCGGTCGCGACTTCGGGCCCTTGGCGCGGCGGCGTGCGTCTTTGGGTGGTGGCGATGCGTGGCGTGTGGGCGTGCTTGCGCGCTCGCGGCCCAGGGCTCGCTGCTCCGCGGTGTACCGCGCGTTGGGCGTGAACCGGGC
>JANNKN010000554.1:0-6892 GCA_031396315.1 Deltaproteobacteria bacterium | reverse complement strand
AAGTAACTCATCCGAACCGATCGGACGCACATGTTCGAGTGCGCTGCGGCCCGCTCGCGCGCGAGCGTTACCGTTGGCGCATTCCGCCCGGAGGCTCGCATGCTGCATCCGCTCGCTCGCGCGCTCGGGCTGTTCGCCGCGCTCGGAGCTGCGGCTTGCGCGAGTTCCTCTGCGCCCGTGGAACGCATCGCGCGCGATCCGGCCGCCGTCCCCGTGCTCGTGAACGAGCCGTTCGGCGATCTCGTCGAACAGTGGGTCGACGCGCCGGGAGCGCTCTACGTGAGGCGCCCACGCCCTGATTTGGGCGCCTATCGCGCACTGCGGTTCGAGCGGCCGAGCGTCTTCTACCTCCGCACCGTCACGCCGCCGCTCGTGAGCGACCATTCGCTCCTGATCCGCTCCCTCGACGCCGCGGTGCGCGAGCAGATCGGCGCGGCGATCCTGCTGCCGGAGACCCGCGAGAGCGGCGTCGGCGTGCTGCGCGTCAGCAGCGAGGTCGTAGACGTCGAGTTCGACCGCTCGCGCGCCACGAATTCGCGCGTCACGTCGATCGTCCAGCCCGGCGCGACGGCCACGTTCGTCTTCCAGCTCTCCGATGACGCGACGGGCACACCGCTCGTGCGGATCGCCGCGCGCCGGCCGATGCCCGGCGGCATCTTCACCGGTCCGTGGGCGCCCGACCTCGATCGGGCAACGCTGATGTTCCGCTCCTTCGCAAAGGACGCGCGCACCTCGCTCGCCTACGTCGTGCGCCCGGCGACTCGGCCCGAATAGATCCGCGCCCGGCGGGGCGGCGTCCCGCCCGTCGCACTTCGCTCGAGCGCGTGCAAATCTTCCCCGTCGGCGCGTTTCGCGCCGCTCGTTGGGAGGGCCCCCGTGGCCGCCGCCGTCGACTTCACCCGCTACGACCCGTTCGCGCCCGAGATGCAGCAGCACCCGTTTCCGTGGTACGCGGCGCTGCGCGAGAACGCGCCCGTCTGGAAGCACCCGGCGACCGGCATCGTGTTCGTCTCACGACACGGTCACGTGTCGCAGATCCTCGCCGACACGACGACCTATTCGTCGCGTTTCGCGAGCCAGGCGACGGCGGGCTCGAGCGAGGTGAACCGCAAGATCCAAGCCATCATGGAGGAGGGCTTCCCGCGCGTCTCGACGATGCTCACGGAAGATCCGCCGCTGCAGACGCGCTATCGCAAGACGGTGGGCCGCGCGATGTCGACGCGCCGCATCCTCGCGCTCGAAGCCAAGCTGCGAGAGCTGACGGACGAGGTGCTCGACAGCTGGCCCGCGCGCGGCCGCGTCGACGTGATGAACACGCTCTCGATCCCGCTGCCGATCCGCGTGATCGGCCATTTCCTGTGCATGAAGCCGGAGGTGTTCCCGCACGTGAAGCGCTGGTCCGACGCGTCGGTCGCGGGCCTCGGCGCAATCATTACGGACGACGAGCGCGTGGCTGCGGCGCGCAGTGTCGTCGAGCTTCAAAAATACTGGCAGACGGAGTTCGAGGCGCGACTCGCGAGGCCGAACGACGACCTCATCAGCGCGCTCACCCAGGCCGAGTTCGAGGACGAGACCGGCGCGGAGCGGCGCCTGAACCTGCCGGAGATGATCTCGATCATCCAGCAGCTGATGGTGGCCGGAAACGAGACGACCACGAAGGTGATCAACGAGACCTTCAAGATGCTGCTCGAAAACCCGCACTGGTTCACGCGCATGCAGGCCGACCCCGGCATCGTCGGTGCGGTGGTCGAGGAGGCGCTGCGCCTCTCGACGCCGAATCAGGGGATGTTCCGCTTCGTCACGCGAGACACCGAGCTCGACGGCGTGAAGATCCCGAAGGGCGCTACGATCTGGCTGATGTTCGGCTCGGCGAACCGCGACGCGAGCGTGTTCCCGAGCCCTGATGAGTTCGATCCCGAGCGCCCGAACATCAAGGAGAGCGTCGCGTTCGGGCGCGGCGCGCACTTCTGCATCGGGGCGCCGCTCGCGCGGCTCGAGCTGAGAGTGCTGTTCGAGCAGGTCGCGCGGCGCGTCGAATCGTTCGCGTTGCCGCCGGGCTTCAAGCTCACGTACGAGCCGAGCTACATCCTGCGCGGCCTCGCGGGCCTCGAGCTCGAGATCGTGAAGCGCGCTTAGGGCGCGGAGGCGACACGTGTCGAAGCTGACGTCGCGTGACGAGCCCGCGCAGCCTTCCGGTGGCGGCGATCAACGCGACCCCGACCGCTTCGAGCTCTCCCTCTTCTGGCGCGAGTCGACACTCTGGCCCGTCACGATCTGCGTGATCGGCGGCCTCTCCGCGCTCGGCGCCGGCGCCGTCTCGATGGCGCTCACGCAGCGCAACCCCTTCGCGAAGGCCGCACTCGTGGTGGCGGCGGGGATGACCGCGTTCGGCATGTGGGACCTGCGTACGCGCAACGGCAAGCTCGGCGGCGGTGCGGTGCTGGCGGCGTTGTCATGGGTGCTGAGCATCGGCGGAGGCGTGGTGCTCTCGCGGCTCGGGGATTAGGGCGCGCGTTCGACTCGCGCGGAGGAGGCAAAGTGAACCGGCTTCGCGCGCTCGCTCTCTCCGCGCTGGCGTGCGCACTGTTCGCTTGCGGCGCTCCACTCCGCAACGTGGTCGGCCACCCGCTGCTGGTCGACGGGACGCCGACGCTGCAGGAAGCCGAGCAGTTGATCCGCGCCGGCGCCGGCGTGAAGGGCTGGGTCGTCGAGAAGGAAGCCGACGGCGTGCTCGTCGCGAGCCTCGCCCTGCGCGGCCACCAGGTGACGGTCGAGATCCGGCACGACGCGAGGCAGTTCGACGTCACCTACCGAGCGAGCGAAGACATGGACTACGACGGCACCGGGCGCATCCATCAGAACTACAACCGCTGGGTGAATACGATGGTCGAGGACATCTCGGGGCTCGAGATTCACGAAGCGGGAAGTGCGCGCTGGGTGAAATGAGCGGGCGCGGCTTCACTCACGCACCCTCACAAATCCGGCAGCCCCACCTCGTAGCCGCCCGCGACGAGCGCCGCTCGAATCTCTGCTAAGTGCTCGCCGCCGCGGGTCGAGATCACGAACTCGACCTGCGCTTCCTTGAGCGGCACGCGGCCGAAGGCGCGCTCGTGGTCGATCTCGATCACGTTCGCGCTCGTCTCGGCGAGGATGCGCGTCACGTCGGCGAGCGCGCCGGGGCGGTCGCTCAGTTGCACGCGCACGCGCACGAGGCGCTTCGAGCGCGCGAGGCCACGCTCGATCACCGAGGCGAGCACGAGCATGTCGATGTTGCCGCCGCTCAGCACGACGCCGACGCGCTTGCCCGCGAACAGCGCGCGATGCCGAAACACGGCGGCGAGCGACGCGGCGCCAGCGCCTTCTGCGACGGTCTTCTCGATCTCGAGCAGTGCGAGCACCGCTTCCTCGAGGTCGATCTCGGAGACGAGCAGCATTTCGCGCGCGTGAGTCCTCAGGATCTCGCGCGGGAGCGCGCCGGGACGCTTCACCGCGATGCCCTCGGCGAGCGTGTCGCGGCCACACGCGATCGGCTCGCCCGCGAGCGCTTGCCTCATCGACGGGAAGCGTTCCGCTTCGACGCCGTAGACCGCGACGCCGGGCGCCGCGAGCGCGCAGCCGGAGGCGAGCCCGCCGCCGCCGACGGGGATCACCAGCGCGTCGAGGTCGGGGTGATCCTCGAGCATCTCGCGCGCGACGGTGCCTTGGCCAGCGATTACGGCGGGGTCGTCGTACGGGTGCACGAACGTGAGGCCACGCTCCGCAGCGAGCGCGTTCGCGCGATCGTTCGCAGCACTCAGGTCGTCGCCGTGCAGCACCACCTCGGCGCCGAAGCGCTGGGTGTGCTCGACCTTCACGTTCGGCGTGTAGCGCGGCATCACGATCGTCGCGCGAATGCCGAGCCGGCTCGCGTGATGCGCGACCGCCTGCGCGTGATTTCCGGCGGACATCGCGACGACGCCGTGCGCGCGCTCCGCCGGCGTGAGCTGGAGCAACTTGTTGAGGGCGCCGCGCTCTTTGAAAGACGCGGTGAACTGGAGATTCTCGAACTTCACGAACACGCGCGCGCCAGCGAGCTCCGAGAGCGTGCGCGATTCGAGGCACGGTGTGCGCACGACCGCGCCCGCAATGCGCGCGGCAGCGGCGGCGATGTCCTGGCTCGTCGGCGCGCGCGCCGCACCATCGCTCACGGCAGGCCGTTCAGCTCGGACAGCTTCACCACGCGCGTCTCGACCGCCGGGTACTCCTTCGCCTCGACCCAGCGGAACAACATGCCACCGCTCGTGTGGCCACAGGTCGTGAGCCAGTTCTTGAAGCGCGGGCCCGGGTCGCGGTGCGCGACTACGATGCGCACTGAGCCGTCCGGTTCGTAGTGCGCGATGAACTTATTGGTATGGATTTTCGCGTAGCGGTAGTCGAGCGACTCCATCCAGAAGTTACTCAGCTGGAAGTTCCAGAATGGGCACTCGGGGATTCGCGTCGGGCGAATCCACAGCGCCTCGTCCTCCGCGAGCTGCCAGCGGCTCTGCAAATAATGGATCTGCGCGTCGCCGCCGACGGCCTGACACACTTGCTGGTCGTCGCTCGGCAGCCGATTGATGTGGGTCGCGTAGCGGCCCGTCATCCAATCGACGAACAGGTTCGAGGTGCCGCGCACGAAGCCGATCGTGCGCTGCAGCGTTTCCTCGAGCGTCGCGGGGTCGAGCTGCGGCACACCACTCGCGCCGAGGCGCTCGATCTTGAACGTGGTTGGCGTCTCCTGGCTGCGATCGCCGTACGTAATGCGAATCATCAGCTGATTCGTCTCGGGCTTCATCGGCAGCCAGTTGCCCGCCCGCGGCTCGCACGAGAGCGCGATCTCGAAGCTGCCGTCCGCGTTGACCTTCATGTCGCGGCCGTCGAGCTGGCCGTGCGGCGTCATCGTGCCGTCCTTCTCGTAGCCGCCGCCTTTCGTGCAGAGCGAGACGTACGGGACAGTGCCGCGATTGCCCGTCAGCTTGTACTCATACTGGCCCGAGACTTTGCAGTTCCAATAGATGTTGTCCGGGTTGTCGTTGCCGATCTTGATCGTCTCGTTCGACAGTTGGTAGAAGCCCGGGAAGCGCGGATCGCCGTGCTCGAGGTTCGCGTCGAGGCCCGCCCGCAGTAGGCGCGTCAGGTATCGGATGCCCTCGGCGCGATCGAGTGCGGTCGCGGGCGTGCCCTCGCGCAGAATCGTTTGCCCGGCGGCCTCGAGGGCGCGGCAGAACTCGCTCCAGGTCCGGCCATCGACCACGCGCGCAATCGCCTCGTCCTTCGACATTGCTTGCTCCTCGCAGCTGCGGCGCAGAGTACGATGGCCGCAGAGGTGTTGCGATGCGCTGGCAGGATCGCGTGGGTGGAAAGCTCGTTTCGCCGGCAACGGCCGTCGCGAAGATCGCGTCGGGTCAGACCGTCGGCGTCGGCACCTACACCTGCACGCCGCAGACGCTGTGCCGCGCGCTCGCCGAGCGCGGGCGGCGCGGGGAGCTCGAGCGCGTGCGCATCGACCACGCGGCGGCGCTGTTTTGTTGGACGTCGCCGGAGCTGCGTCGCGCGTTCGAGCTGCACGACAACTTCGCGACGCCCTTCAATCGCGCCGCCGTGCACGAAGCCGCCGTCGATTATCTGCCGATCAGCGTTTGGCAGGCCGGCGTCCTGCCCCCGCACTACCAGGCGGATCCGGATTTCTACCTCGTCCCCGTCTCGGCGCCGGACGCTCATGGCTACTGCAGCTTCGGGTCGGGTGTGTGGTTCTCGAACCTGCTGGTGCGGGGCGCGAAGGCAGTCGTCGCCGAGGTGCACCCCGAGTTCATCCGCACCGGCGGCGACAACTTCGTGCACATCGACGAGATCGATTTCTTCGTAGAGGCGGAGGACGCGCAGAACGCCGTGGCGCCGCCGGGGCCGCCGCCAAACGAAGAAGAGATCGCGGCGACCGACACGATTTGCAATCTCGTCGCCGCCGAGCTCGTGAACGACGGCGACACGCTGCAAATGGGAATCGGTACCGTCTCCTCGTCGCTCGCGAAGTTCCTCGGCTTCCGCAACGACCTCGGCATCCAGACGGAGCTGATTACGGGCGGCACCGCCGAGCTCGTGCGAGCCGGCGTCGTCACCGGCAAATACAAGTCGATGTACCCGGGCAAGGTGGTCGGATCAGCGCTCGTCGCGCTCGGGCGCGAAGAGCTCGATCTGATCGACGGCAACCCGGTCTTCGAGATGTACGACTTCGGTACCACCGATGATCTGCGCCAGCTCGCGCAGCAGAAAAACTTCGTGACGGTGAACAACGCACTGGTGGTGGACCTAACGGGCCAGGTTTCGGCGGAGTCGTTCGATCATCGGCCGTTCACCGGCGTCGGCGGGCAGAGCGTGTTCATGATTGCCGGCGCGTACTCCGAGGGCGGGCGTTCGGTGAGCGTGTTGCCGTCGAGCTCGCGGCCCGCGGGCGGCGCGCGCGTCAGCCGCATCGTGGCGGGCTTCCCGCCCGGCACCGCGATCACCGTGCCGCGCACGTTCGTGGATTATGTGGTGACGGAGCACGGCATCGCGCAGCTGCGCGGCAAGAGCGTGAGGCAGCGTGCCGCAGCGCTGCTCGAGATCTCGCACCCGGCGTTCCGCGAGGAGCTGCGCGCGCAGGCGAAGGCGATGCGCCTGCTTTGAGCAGATGGCGTTCTGCCTTGCGAGACACTTTTTTCGGTCGCCCGCTTGACGGCTCGCGCCGCCGCGCACAGGCATCGTGGCGTCCGCAACGATGGGTTCGCGGACTCAGCCAAGGAGCAACGAGATGAGCTTCCCCAGTTTGTTCCGTGTTCATCGACGCGACCTGCCTGCGTACCGCGTCGCGCATCCCGCAGCGCCGCTCGCCGATGAG
>JANNKN010000553.1:0-1190 GCA_031396315.1 Deltaproteobacteria bacterium | reverse complement strand
CGCGGCAGAGTGCGTTCGCTCCGGCGCTCGAGCTGTTCGGTGGGCTGGGCGGCGACCGCGCGCGCGAACGCGACTGGGACGAGACCTTCACGTCCGGCGTCGACCGCACATTCTTCGATCGTCACCGCGAGCGCGGGCGCGATTTCGACGCGGGCTTGCGGTTGAGCTGGAATCTCGGCGGCACGATCTACCACCCGGAAGAGATCGACGCGTCGCGCGAAGAGCGCGAGTGGATCGAGCTCCGGGACGAAGTGCTCGACGAGATCGCGCAGCTCTACTTCGAGCGCCGCCGCGCGCAGCTCGACGCTGCGCGCGAAGCAGATCCGCACGCAGCCGCGCGCCTCGCACTCCGCGCCGCCGAGCTCGCTGCCGGCCTCGACGCCTGGACGGGCGGCTGGTGGAGCGCGCGGCTCGCGAGTTCCTCCCCCGAAGGTCCCGCTTCGGAGCTCCTGCCATGAAATCACTTCACGCTGCGTTCATCGCGGCCCTGTTGTTGGGTGCGTCGCACACTCGCGCCGCCCCACTGCTCTCGGAGGTGTTCTACGACGCCACCGGGAGCGATGACGGCCTCAGCTTCATCGAGGTCTGGGGTGCGCCGGGCACGTCGCTCGCCGGACTCACGATCGAAGCGATCAACGGATCGGGCGGCGGCATCACGCACTCGCTTGCACTCACCGGCAGCATCGGCGCAAGCGGCTTGTTCGTGATTGCGGATGGCGTCGCGGGTGGCGGCACGTCGGTCGCGAACCCCGATCTGATCCTCGACTTCGACTTCCAGAATGGACCCGACTCCGTCGTCCTGCGCGGCGTCAGCGGCATCCTCGATGCGGTCGGCTACGGCGTGTTCGCCGCTACCGACGTGTTCGCGGGCGAGGGCTCAGCTGCGGTAGACGCCGCTGCCGGCAGCTCGGTCGCGCGCCGTTTCGCGAACGTCGACACGAACAACAATGCCGCGGATTGGCTCGAAGGCGCGCCGACGCCAGGCGCCGCGACGCTCCAGCCGGTGCCCGAAGCGAGCCCGCTGCTCCTGTTCGGCCCTGCGGCCGCGTTCCTCCTGCGCCGGCGGCTCACAGTCGCTGCGACCTCCTAAGCGCGGCGCACCGAGCGCGTCCGCCCTTCGGCGCGTGCTCGGGGCTCGGACGTGCGTCTTCGTCTGGGTGGCTGCGTTGCGCGGCGCTCGCCGTACGGGA
>JANNKN010000547.1:0-4090 GCA_031396315.1 Deltaproteobacteria bacterium | reverse complement strand
TCGCGGGGCCTCGCTCCGCTTGATTTGCGCTCCGCAGCCCCCGCTCCGCCGCAAGGCGCTCCTCGGGGTCGGAATTGCCGAGGTCGTGGGTTGGGGAAGGCGACGTCCGCGCGGCGTCGAGCCGCGCTGACGTCGTTGCGTGCATTGGCGTTCGCGCAGCGATCGAGGAGTGTTCGCAGCTTGGAGCGCTTGGCTTCCCGTTGCAGGAGCGCGCGATGACGCGACGCGGGATTTTGCTCGCCGGTGGAACGGGCACGCGGCTTTATCCGATTACGCGTGGGGTGTCGAAGCAGCTGCTGCCTGTCTATGACAAGCCGATGGTCTACTACCCGCTGTCGGTACTGATGCTCGCGGGCATCCGCGACGTGCTGGTGATTACGACGCCCGAGGATCAAGCGAGCTTTCAGCGTTTGCTCGGCGACGGCTCGCGTGTGGGGATGTCGATCGCTTATGCGGCGCAGCCGAAGCCCGACGGGATCGCGCAGGCCTTCCTGATCGGACGCTCGTTTCTCGCGGGCGGCCCGGCGGCGCTCGTGCTCGGCGACAACTTGTTTTACGGACATGGCCTCACCGAGACGCTGCGCGACGCCGGCGCCCGCGAAGCTGGCGGCACGGTGTTCGGTTATTGGGTGCGCGACCCCGAGCGCTATGGCGTCGTCGAGCTCGACGCCCAGAACCGCGCGCTCTCGATCGAGGAAAAGCCGAAGCAGCCCAAATCGAATTGGGCGGTCACCGGCCTCTACTTCTACGACCGCAACGTCTCCGACACGGCAGCCTCGCTGAAGCCGTCGGCGCGCGGCGAGCTCGAGATCACCGACCTGAATCTCGCCTATCTCGCGCGCGGCGAGCTGCGCGTCGAGCGCCTCGGCCGTGGTTTCGCGTGGCTCGACACCGGCACCCACGAGTCGCTGCTGCAAGCCGGGCAATACATCCAGGCCGTGCAAGAGCGGCAGGGGCTGATGGTGTCCTGCATCGAAGAGATCGCGTGGCGCATGGGACTGATCGACACCGAGCAGTTATTGCGGCTCGGCGCCGAGATGAAGAACAACGGCTACGGCGCGTACCTCACGCGCATCGCGCACGAACCGCGATGACACGACGCGAACACTCATCGTCGCCCGATCGAGCCCCCAGCCACGCCGCGCCGCCGTCGCGGCTCGAGGCCGCGATGGCGGCGACCCCTCTCCCCGCGCTCGGCACCTTCGACCGGGACGAGCGCCTTGCGGCGGGCCGGGGGCTGCGGAGCGCAAATCAAGCGCAGCGAGGCCCCGCGAGAATGTCCGCCTGCAACTCCGAGCATCGCGGCCAAGCGACAATGCCGTCGATGGCGCCGAGGGCCGAGCGAGCCATTGCGCGCAGCAGCCCCCGGCCCGCCGCAAGGCGCGGACCCTGCGACGACCTCCGCAGACCGAGCCCGCAATGAAGGCCCACAAAACGACGCTGCCGGGCGTGCTGCTGATCGAGCCGTTCGTGCACCAGGACGAGCGCGGCTTCTTCCTCGAGACGTATCGCGCCGAGCGCTACGCGGAGCACGGCATCACCGCGCCGTTCGTGCAGGACAACCACTCGCGCTCGCGCCAGGGCACGCTGCGCGGCATCCACGCGCAGCTCGATCCTGCGCAGGGCAAGCTCGTGCGCTGCATCGCCGGTGAGATTCTCGACGTCGCAGTCGACATTCGCATCGGCTCGCCGACGTTCGGCCAACACTTCGCGACGCCGCTCACCGCCACGAACTTTCGCCAGCTCTGGATCCCGCCGAACTTCGCGCACGGCTTCCTCGTGCTCAGCGAGAACGCGGAGGTCGAGTACAAGGTGACGGAGCCGTATCGCCCGCAAAGCGAGATCGCGATCGCATGGAACGATCCGGAGCTCGCGATCCCGTGGCCGGTGCTCGTGCCGTCGCTCTCGAATCGCGACGGGGCGGCGCCGAGGCTGGCTGAGCTGCGCGACAAGCTGCCGCGCGCCTGATCGCCCCTTAGTACTCGTCGATCTCCACTTCGTCGTCGTCGGTGATCTTCGCGATCTTGATCGGGGCGCCGCAGTAGCCGCAGAAGATCTCGTCGCCGGGCCCCGCGCCGTCGAGTGCGACCTCGGTCTCGCAGATGGGGCACGCGATTTCTTTCGGTCTCGCCATGTGGGAAGGCATCGGCCCACGCCCCGCGAGCTTGAGTGCGCCGATGCGTCCCGCTCGCGCTGGTGGCTCGCGCGGAGACCCACGCGCTGCCTTGCGCGAGGGTTTGCGCGCGGCTGCGCGGGGCCGTGCTTCTCGCCTGCCCGCCAAGGACCGTCGCGCGCCCCGCTCGAGGTGCGCGAGGAAGGCATCCGCAAGCGGGCTGCGGTAGCCGCCCCGCCTTCGGACGAGCACGACGGGTGTATCCGTCCTCAGATTCGCGACTTCGACGATCCGCAGGCTCCCGCCGCGCAGCTCCGCGCTGAAGCTGGAACGCGGCAGGAATGCGATGCCCAGCCCCGCTTCGACCAGGCGTTTCTGCGCCGTCAGGCTGTCCACCGCCATCACGCGCGGGCTCGCGATCCCCGCCGCGACGAGCCGTCGCTCGAGAGACGCCTCGGGGTGACGCGGGTCCGCCGGAAAGCCGAGCCAAGCATCGCTCTCGAAGACACCCAGATCGCGGACGCGTTTGGCGCGGATGCGATGATCGGCCGGGACCACGACGAACACCCGTTCGCTGCCGAGCGGAATGGATTCGAGCTTCGGATCGGGGTCGCCTTGGTAACGCAGCCCCAAGTCCGCCTCGCCACGTCGCACGAGATCGCTCACGTCGCGGCTATTCGCGGTGCGAAGCTCGATCGACGCTTCCGCGTGCCGAATGCGGAAGCTGCGCAGCGCAGCGACGATGTGAACGTCCGCCAGCGTGCCCACCACGGCGAGCTTGAGTGCGAGCGGCGCCGTGCGCTCGTCGGCCGTGGCGCGTACCGCCTGCTCGCCGTCGCGCACGGCGGCGAGCGCTGCCTCCGCATGCGGCAAGAGCGCGCGGCCGGCGTCGGTGAGCTTCACGCGCCGACCCACGCGCTCGAACAGTGGCGCAGCGAGGCTTCGCTCGAGCTGGTAGATGCGGCGGCTGATCGCTGGCTGCGAGCGATTGAGGCGACGCGAGGCTTCGGTGAAGCCAGCGCCACTCGCGATGCAGACGAAGGAAGCGAGCTCGTCGAGAGTCATATCCATGCATTCTACGCATCGATCAGTTGCATGGAATTCATTGGACGGATCGGAGGGCGGACGCCACGGTGGCGACATGGATCAACACGACCGAGGCCTTCACTTCCGCGCCCTGCACGAACGTGCCCAGCCACTCCTCCTGCCCAACCCGTGGGATCCCGGGACGGCGCGGCTGCTCGCCCAGCTCGGCTTCGAGGCGCTCGCCAGCACGAGCCTCGGCGTCGCAGCGGTGCGCGGGAGGAGGCGCGCGACCGCGGACGAGATCCTCGAGAACCTGCGTGAGCTCTGCGCCGCAACGCCGCTGCCCGTGAACGCGGATCTCGAGAACTGCTACGCGGACGATCCGCGCGAAGCCGCCCGCATGATCGCGCGCGCGCACGCGTGCGGCGCAGTCGGCGCATCGATCGAAGACGCCACCGCGAATCCGAGCCAGTGGATCTACGCTTTCGACCACGCCGTCGAGCGCGTACACGCGGCGGTGGAGCAGGCGCGGGCGCTGCCCACGCCCTTCGTGCTGACGGCGCGCGCCGAGGGCCTCCTCTACGGCGTGGGCGACCTCGACGAAATCATCCGGCGCTTACGCGCCTTCGAGGCCGCGGGGGCCGATGTGCTGTATGCGCCCGGGCTGCGAACCGCCGAACAGATCCGCACGGTCGTGAACGCGGTGACGCGGCCCGTGAACGTGGTGATGGGCTTCGCGGACCCGACGCTCACGCTCGAGCAGCTCGCCGAGCTCGGCGTTCGGCGCGTCAGCATCGGCGGCGGGCTCGCGCGCGTGGCACTGCGCGCGTTCCTCGATGCCGCTCGCGAGATGCGCGCAGGCCGCTTCGAGTTCGTGACGAGGATGGCGGGTGTCCGAGAGCTCTTCGACGCGTTCCCACCCGAGCCGTGAAGCCCCCGGCTAGCGGTCCG
>JANNKN010000546.1:0-1031 GCA_031396315.1 Deltaproteobacteria bacterium | reverse complement strand
TGCGCGAGATCGTCGCGCGCGGCGGGCGCGCCACGATCCTCGCTCTCGCGCGCAGCAAGGGCGCCGAGCTCGCGAAGTCGCTCGGCGACGCGGCGCAGTTCTGCGAGGCGGACGTCTCGAACGAGGAGCAGGTCGCGGCCGCGGTCGATGCCACGATTCGGAAGTTCGGCCTCGTGAACCTCGTGGTGAACTGCGCGGGCATCGGCACCGCTGGCAAGACCGTCGACAAGGAAGGCAAGCCCTTCGACCTAGGTCTCTTCCGCAAGACGATCGAGGTCAACCTGATCGGCACCTTCAACGTGATCCGGCTCGCCGGCGCGAAGATGCAAGGCAACACGCCGAACGCGGGCTGCGAGCGCGGCGTCGTGATCAACACCGCCTCGGTCGCGGCGTTCGAGGGCCAGATCGGTCAGTGCGCCTACTCGGCCTCGAAGGGCGGCGTGGTCGGCATGACGCTGCCGATCGCGCGAGATTTTGCTTCGGTCGGCATTCGCGTCTGCACGATCGCGCCGGGGCTGTTCCTGACACCCATGTTGATGGGGCTGCCCGAGCCGGCGCGCGCGTCGCTCGGCAAGCAGGTGCCCTTCCCGTCGCGGCTCGGGAACCCCGAGGAGTACGCGGCGCTGGCGTGCCACATCGTCGAGAACCCGATGCTGAACGGCGAAGTGATCCGGCTCGACGGCGCGATCCGAATGGGGCCGCGTTAGGGCCCTTGCCCCTCTGGGAGGCGTGAAACTGCGGCCGCAAGCCGCGCGAAGGACGACAAGATGGCGGCGAACCTCGGGCGCATGGCGATCACGATTCCGGCCCCGTTCCATGATGCGCGGCAGAACGTCGAGCTGGCGAAGCGCGCCGAACAAGAGTGGGGTTATCCCGCAATCTGGATGGCGGAGACCGCCGGGCCGGATTCGTTCTCGTTGGCGGGCGCGATGGCAGTCTCCACGAGCACGATCGAGATCGGCACCGCGATCGTGCCGGTCTACAACCGCACTCCCGCGGTGCTCGCGATGTCGGCGGCCACCGTGCAGCAG
>JANNKN010000505.1:0-5133 GCA_031396315.1 Deltaproteobacteria bacterium | reverse complement strand
GCGCGGGGGCCTCGGACGCACGCGCTTCGTGGCCGCCGCGCATCGCTGCGAGCTCGTCTGCGATGCTCGCGGAGCACGAGCTCGGCGTGCGTGCGGCGACTTGTTGGGGCTGCGGCGCCGATCGAGGAGCAGGCTGTGCGCTCTCTCCGCGGCCGATGCGCTCGCGCTGCAGGATCTCGTTGCGTGCGCGTTCAATCTCGTCCTGCTCATACGCGCCGCTTCCCGGCTCGGCGCTCGCGTTGCGCGAGGAGCCCTGCTGCTTGCCGTTGCGCACACTGTTCGCGGCGGCTGCGCCCGCCGCGATCGGTGCGCCCACCAACGCGGCCGGCGCGCGGATTGCGGACCGTGCCAGCTGCTTCGCCGTGACGGGCCGCTGGTAGTCCTTCTCGTCATACACGACCGCGCCGCCGAGCGACGAGTAGCCGTTCGGGCAGTCGGGTTGGCTCCCGAGCGGGACCTGCTCCCCCGGCATCACCACCGTGGCGCACGCGCCACGCTCGATGACTGGCGTCTCCTTGTAGTCCGCCCAGGGCGTACCGGTCTGGCAGCCGACACCGAACAGCGTCAGCCACAGCCACACGCGCGTCTTCAGCATGAGAGCCTCCGCATTGAGGCGAGCGCCGAGCGCACAACGCCAGTGCGTGCGTAGCAAGAACCGTGCTCGAAACGGGGACGCGAGCGTTCTGGGCTGCGGCCCCGGCGAGATGGAGCGCGGACTGCGCACCGGCTGCTACCGGCAGAGGGCCGGCAAGTGAGTCGCGCGCTTCCACTTCCGCGGAACGCGCCTTCCGCCGGGCATCCTCTACCGTGCGCCGCGATGTGCGGACGCTTCACACTCACCCGTTCGGCGGCCGAGGTGGCCGAGCACTTCGGCCTCGCCGCCGCGCCCGTCCTCCGCCCGCGCTTCAACGTCGCACCCACGCAGCGCGTGCTCGCGATCCGCACGCCGCGCGAGGGCTCGGGCCGAGAGGCGGCGCAGCTGCACTGGGGCCTCGTGCCGTTTTGGGCGAAGCACCCGCGCGACGCGGCGAAGCACATCAACGCGCGCGTCGAGACGCTCGCTGAGCGCCCTGCATTCCGCGATGCCGCCGCGCGCCGCCGCTGCCTCGTACCCGCCGACGGCTTCTACGAATGGCGCGGCGCGCGAGCCGAGCGCCAGCCCTTCCACATCGCACTGCCCGAGGGCGAGCTGTTCGCTTTCGCCGCGCTCCACGAACGCTGGCCAACGCCCGAAGGCGGCACGCTCGAGTCCGTCGCAATCGTGACGACCGCCGCCACCCCTAACATCAAACCCCTTCACGCCCGCATGCCAATCCTGATCGACCCCACCGCCTACGCCGCCTGGCTGAGCCCCGACGCCCACGACGTAAACAAAATCCTCGAGACCCTCCCCATCTCGCGCGGCTCCCACCTCATCTCGCGCCCCGTCTCCACCCGCGTCAACAACGTCCAAAACGACGACCCCCGCTGCCTAGAAAGCGCCGAGCAAGGCACCCTGTTTTGACGCGCTAGCGCGACGCACGCTCGACCCCGCTGCCGCGGCTGCACCGAGTAGGAGCGCAAGACCGCAAGCGAAGCGCGCAGCCCGAGCGCTTCGCGAGGGCGTGAGCGCGAAGCGCTCGTACGCGCCGCATCGGCGCGCACAGCGAGCCGTAGTCCTCGGAGGCGAGCGAAGTAAACCGGGAAAGATCGGCGAAGGGGGCGCGGACAGGCGAGTTGCCCGAGCGGCCTCGCGTGGTTGCTGACACGGTTACCCTCCGCACGATGCCCTTCGCCCCCTTCGCCGAGCGCCTGACTTCGCGCGATCGCCTGTTCCTCGATCTCGAGGGCGCGAATGCTCCTCAGCACGTCGCAGTCCTGTGCTGGCTCGACGAGAAGCCGCTGCGCGATGCCGCGGGCGCACTCGACTTCGCGCGCATTCGCGCACGCATCGCGGCGCGCCTCCAGCTCGTGCCGCGTACGCGACAACGGCTCGCGTACATCCCGATCGACCAGCACCCAGTCTGGGTCGATGACGAGCACTTCGATCTCGCGCTGCATGTGCTTCACACCGCGCTGCCGACACCGGGCGGCGAGGGCGAGCTCAAGAAGCTCGTCGCCCGACTGCTCGCCGAGCCGCTCGATCGCGAGCGGCCTCTCTGGGAAGTCTGGATCATCGAAGGCGCGGCGCGCGGGCGCTGCGCGCTGCTCGCGAAGGTGCACCACTGCATGGTCGATGGCGTGGCGGGCTTTGCGTGGTTCTCGGAGCTGCTCGCGGGCGAACGCGACGAGCCGGTCGAGGAGCCGCCCGAGTGGAGCCCACGCCCAGCGCCGGATCGCGATGAGCTGTTACGGCGCGAGGTCGGGCGGCGCGCGGAGCAGTGGCTCGGCGCGCTGCACAAGCTCCCCGCACTGCTCGAGCGTCGCGATCAGCTCGAGGAGTTCGCCGCGCGCATGGTTCGGCGCGCGTCCGCGCTCGGCGAGACGCTCTCCGCCGCGCTCGCGGCGGCGCCCGCGACCCCGTTCAATGGCAAGCTCGGCGCGCTGCGCGCGTTCGAGTGGCGCACGTTGCCAATGGAGCGCGTGAGCGCGCTGCGCAAGGCACTCGGCGGAACCCTGAACGAGCTCGCGCTCGCGTGCGTCGCGGGCGCATTGCGCGAGCTGATGATTCGCGAAGGCGCGGAGGTCGAGGGCATCGTGCTGCGCGCGGGCGTGCCGGTGAACCGCCGCGGCGCGAGCGATGCGCACGGCGGCGGCAATGACATCTCGTTCTGCCTCGTCGAGTTGGCCGTGGGCGTCGCCGATCCGCGGGAGCGCTTCGCGCGAGTGTGCGAGTCGAGCGCGCACGCGAAATCGTCCGAGCAAGTGCGAGGCCTCGAGCTGCTCGGCGAATTCGCGGAATGGACGACGAGCGCGTTGATGGGCGCTGCTGCGCGAGCGGCCATGCAGAGCCGCCCCTTCAACCTGGTGATCACGAACATCCCCGGCCCGCCGCGCGCGCTGCATGTGCTCGGCGCGAAGCTCCACGCGCTCGCGCCCGCGGTGAATCTCGCCGAGGGCCTCGGCCTCGGCGTCGCGCTCGCGAGCTACGCGGGCCAGCTCACGTTCGGCTGCATCGCCGATCCGCATCGTGTGCCCGATCTCGGCTCGTTTGCCGACGCGATCGTTGCGAGCTTCGAGGAGCTGGAGCGCGCAGCGGCGCCGAGTGCGGCTACTCCGGAATCTTGAAGGCCTCGCGCGCGACCCCAACCCGCGAGGCAGAGAGCATCAGATCGGCGTCGGCCTCGGTCGCGTCGCCGAGCACCGCGCCCCGCGCGTAGCCACGCAGCTGGGTCTTGGCCATGTGCACCGCAATTTCGGGCTTCGCGGCCATGCGCTTCGCGAACGCGTCCACCGCGGCGTCGAGCGCTGTCGGCGCGACGCTCTTGTGAATCACGTTCCAGCGCTCGGCCTCGGCGCCTCCGAAGCGGTCGCAGGCGAGGATGATCTCGCGGGCGCGCGCCGCACCGACTTCGTAAATCAGTTTTGGCGTCGCGCCCCATAACAACGGGATGCCGAGGTCCACCTCGGGCACGTGGAAGACGGTGTCGCTGGCGGCGATGCGAAAGTCGCAGCAGAGCGCGAGCGCGAGACCGCCGCCGACGGCGTGGCCGTGCACGCGCGCGATCGTGATCGCCTCGCAGTCGGCGATCGCGCTGCATGCGCGTCGCCCGATCTGCGCGGCCCAGCGGCGTTCGCGCTCGCTGGCTCCGGACGAACGGCGCGTGCGGCTCGAGGCCGGCGGATCCTTTCTGTCTGCGCCGGCGCAGAACGAAGCGCCGCGGCCCGCGAGTACGACGACGCGCGCCTCCCAGTCGCGCTGGATGCGCCCATAACAGTCCGCGACCTCATCGAGCGCCGTGGTGTCGAGGGCGTTGCGTTTCGCCGGGCGATTCAGCCAGACGCGCAGGATTCCGCCGGGCTCCCGGGCGAGTTCGAGGGTTTCGTACTTCGGGAAGCTCATCTGGCGCGCAGCTCCTCGAGCGCCGCGCGACGCGCATCGTCACTCGCGAAATTGAAGGTCGCGAGCACGCGGTCGACGTGCGTTCCGTAGCGCTGCTTCAACAGGCGCGGGATCTCGTTCGGCGAGCCCACCACGGCAAACTGCTCGAGGATGTCGTCCGTGATGCGGCGTCCCATCTCGTCCCACTCTCCGCGCTTGCTCATCGCATTCAGCTCGTTCTGCAGCTCGCCCCAGCCGTGCTTCTCGAGCACCGGGCGATACGCCGGAGTCGAGCCGTAGAACGCGATCTGCTTCGCGACGCCGGTGCGCGACTGCACCCAGCTCTTCTCATCCAGGCCGGTGACGACGAAGGCCGGATAGGCGAGCTGGAACTCGCTGCGCTTGCGCCCGGCCTTGGCGAGCCCGCGCTCGATCGCGGGAAGCGTCTCCTCCGCCACGTACTTCGCGGTGGTGAAAGCGTGGATGATCATGCCGTCCGCGGTCTCACCGGCAACCTCGGTCATGAGCGGCCCCACCGCGGCGAGGAAGACTTTCGGTGCGCCGTATTTCGTGTCGAGCGGCGTGAACATCGGCGTCATCAGGGTGTGTTGATAGAAGTCGCCGCGGAAGTTCAGCCGTTCCCCTTCGTACCAGCACTTCCAGATCGCGCGCATCGCGAGGATCAGCTCGCGCATGCGCGCCGCCGGCGACGACCACGGCATGCTGAAGCGCTTGGTGATGTGCGGCGCGATCTGAGAGCCGAGCCCGAGGATGAAGCGACCCTTCGCGTAGGAGTTGAGATCGTGCGCGACGTTCGCGAGCGTCATCGGGCTGCGCGCGAAGGCGACCGCGATCGAGGTCATCAGCTCGAGCTTCTGGGTGTGCTCGGCCGCGAGCAGCAGCGGCAGGAAGGGGTCGCTCGCGATCTCGGCGGTGACGCAACCGTCGAAGTCCTGGGCCTCGAGCTCGCGCGCGCGCGCCGGCACCTCGGCGAGGTCCGCAGCGATCAGTCCTGCATCGATCTTCATGGGGTCTCCTTCGAGGGCCCGAGCTTAGGGGAAGCCGGCGCCGGGGACGTCCACCCGCGCGATCTCGACCCGCGCGGAGCGCTTCGCGACGGCTTCGTCCGCGCGGATGCTCTCCGCGGAGAGCACGAACAGCGTGCGCCGGTC
>JANNKN010000494.1:0-17689 GCA_031396315.1 Deltaproteobacteria bacterium | reverse complement strand
ACGCGGGGGGTGAGGTCGATCTCATCATTCGAGACGGGCGCAAGCTGGTGCCCATCGAGATCAAGCTGTCTTCCGCGGTCGGTCGCCACGATGTGGCGGGCCTGCGCGGCTGCATGGCCGACCTCGGCATACGCGATGGTTACGTCGTCGCGAATACGCCCGAGCCCCACACGATCTCAGAACACATTCGCGTCGTGCCGTGGTCGCACGTGGTGGAGCGAAAGTTCGATTTCGGGCTCGGTACGCGCGCGCGCGTCCGCCGAACCGCCGGCAGCGACTAGGCGGATACCGCCGCCCGCAGTAACGCCGAAACTGGCGTATCGGGGGCTCGTCCACGTCAGTCCGCGAGCTTCGCCTCGAACGCAGGCTGTGGATCGAGCGGCGCGAGCTGCCTGCCGCGCAGGCCGGGGTGCTCCGGTGGTATGCGCGTCGCGCGGAACACGGCGAACGGCTGCCCGTCGAGGCCGGGCTGCGGCGCGCTTCCATCTGTTAGGCGTACGCGGCCGGCGTAGGGGTTCCAATATTCCCAGACGATCTCGCCGGCAGGCGTCACCTCGAACAGGCGACCCTGCGGCCCTGCGCAGATCAGCGTGTTGCCGTTCCGCGTTCGCTGCGCGCCGGAGATGAACGGCGCGAAGAACGCCTCGTGCGGCTCGGCGGCGTAGCGCCACGCCGGCGCGCGCGGCGAGAAGGGCTCGCCGTTCGCGAGCGCATACAGCCCGCTCGCGAGCAGCGGCGGCGCAATCTCCACGACCGACGACTGCTTGGCGTCGGGGCCACCCGCGTGGTTGTTGAAGATGGTGAGGTTGCCCGCACCGGCAAAGCCGGCGGGAATCCAGCGCACGTCGTGCTGCGCCGCGAGCACGCGCTCGCCCTCGCCGCCGCGTCCGTACGACGCCGGGTTGCCCCAGCGGTAGAGAATCTCGCCGCCGCGCCCGCGCTTCCCTCCGCTCGCGCGCGCGGCTTCCGCGCTCGTCGTGCCGTGATCGAGAATCCAAAGCTCGCCGAGCCGAGGGACGCTCAATGCGATCTGGTCGAGGCCGGCGTGGTAGTCGATCGCGTTCATGTGCAGGAAATCCGAATCGAGATCTTCGGCCTTCGCGTCGTCCGGCACGTAGCCGAGCGCCTTCAGCTGAGCGAGCTCCTCCTCCGTAACAGCCGCCTTCGGCGCGTCCGCGTTGACGTCGAGCTTGCCCGGGTTCTGCGCCGGCTCCCCGTACGCCTCGCCGGTCGCATCGAGGCTCTGCACGAGGTGATCCCACACGTGCCATTCCCAGACGACGCGCCCGCCGTTCGCGCCCTCCGGCTCCACTTCGAGCACCCAGTCCGGCCAGAGGCCGTGCTGCGGGATGCGGTCCACGCGGCGGCCCGCGCGCGCCGCCTCTGCCGGCGTCTTCGCCTCCCACGCGAGCGCGAGCACATTGCCGTTCGGCAATGGCTCGATGTCGTGATGCAGCACCGCGCGCTCGCTCGCGAAGTTCCATGCCCAGAGCTCTTCGCCGTCCCAGCCGAGACGCTCGATCCAGCCGCCCACGCCCCCGGTGCGGAAGTGCGTGAAGTCGAGGTCGCGGCCGAGCCGCAGCAGCGAGCCGTCATCCATCAGAATCTGATCGCCGCCCGGCGAGGTGAGCGCCGTCCAGGTGTGCACGACGCGTCCCGCGTTGTCGATCAAGTACGTGACGTTCGAGAGCAGCGGGCTGAAGAGCACATAGCCCGGCATGGCGTTCGCGCTCGCGCTCAGCAGGCCACGCTGCGCCGGCGCCTCCGCTTTGGCCGCCGCAATCTGCGCCTCGGCCGGCACCTTCGTCGCTTCGCGTTCGCTTCCCTCGCCGCATGCGAGCGCCGCGAACCCGAACGCCAAACTCAGTGCGCGAGCCTTCATCGATCCCCCCAGAGCGCTTAGTATGCGCGCGTTCGGAGGTTCCATGCGCCCGCATCGCGATCTCTTCGCGTTTCTCGCAACGCTGCTCTCGCTCGCGCTCACGGCGTGCCCGGCCACGTCACCGAAAGCGCCTCCACCCCCGGCCGCGGATCTCGTGCTGCGAGGCGGAAGGATCTTCACCGCAAGCGCGAGCCGCGCGCTCGCCGAGGCGCTGGTCGTGCGCGGCGGGCGCATCGCGTACGTCGGCAGTGATGTCGAGGCTGCGCGGCACATCGGCCCGGCGACGCGAATCATCGAGCTCGGCGGAAAGTTCGTAATGCCTGGCTTGGTCGATGGCCACGTGCATCCGCTGAAGGGCGGGCAGATTCTTTCGTCGTGCTCGCTCGGTTACGAGGCGCTGACGCGCTCCCAGCTGCGCGAGCGCGTCGCAGCGTGCGTGGCGGCGGAGCCGACCGCCGGGCCCAATGACTGGCTCGAGGTGTGGTCGTGGCAGGCGCAGGCGATCGTGCCGGCCGGAGCGCGCATCACCAAGAAGACGCTCGACCGTCTCGACACCTCGCGCCCGATCTTGGTGCGCGGCGCGGACGGCCACACCGCACTCGCGAACTCCCGCGCGCTCACGCTGGCCGGCATCGGCGCGGGCACGCTCGATCCGCCGGCCGGCAAGCTGCTGCGCGACAAGAGCGGCGCGCCGAACGGCTACCTGCTCGACGGCGGCATCGCGCTGGTCGCCTCCGCGCTCCCGCCCCTGACACCCGCCCAGTTGAAGCGGCACCTCGCCGCTGCACACGCACACATGCTGTCCATCGGCGTGACGGCTTATCTCGCCGCCTCCGCGCTGCCCGATCAGCTCGCGGCGTTCTCGCCCGTGCCGCCGGGGCCGCGCGCGCAGCTCGCAGTCGTCGTCGATCCGACCATCGAGCGCGAGCCGAACCCCGTGGCCGCGCGCGTACGCGCGATCCGTGGCGCCATGCAGCAGCCGAACCTGCGCGTCGACACGATCAAGTTCTTCCTGGATGGGGTGATGGAATACCCCGCGCAGACGGCGGCGCTGCTGTCGCCTTACCTCGGCGGCGGCGACGGCGAGCTCTACACCGACCCGGGCGTACTCGCCCGGCTCGCGACGAAGCTCGAGGCGGACGGCTGGCAGCTGCACTTCCACGCGATCGGCGATCGCGCGGTGCGCACTGCGCTCGACGCGATCGAGGCCGCGCGCGCCGCGAACGGCGCTCGCGATGCGCGCCACACCATCACGCACCTTCAGCTGATCGATCCCGCGGACTTGCCGCGCTTCGCCGCACTCGGCGTGATCGCGAACTTCCAGCCGCAGTGGGCGCGGCGCGACGCCTACTCGATCGACACGCTCGAGCCCTACATCGGCGCGACGCGCCACGCGCGTCTCTACCCCGTGCGCGACCTGTTAGGCACCGGCGCGCGCATCTCGTTCGGCAGTGACTGGCCGGTCGATCCCGCCGACCGCTTCGACGCGATCGAAACCGCCGTCACCCGCGAGCGCGCCCAGCTCGAACCGGGTTCATTGCCTGGCGTGCTCGGCGAATCGCAGCGGCTCAGCGTGGCCGAGGCGCTGCGCGCCTACACCGCGGGCGCGGCCTACCAGCTCCATCGGGAGGCGGAGATCGGTGCGCTCGCGCCGGGTCTGCTGGCGGACTTTCTGGTGCTCGACGCGAATCCGTTCGAGATTGCGCCGAGCGAGATCTCGGAGTTGCGCGTGCTGGAAACCTGGATGGACGGGAAGCGCGTGCACACAGCGGAGGCTGCCTCGGCACCCTGATCTGCGGGCCCCAGCTCGCGCGGCTTTCGATTCGCGAGACGCCGCCTAGCTTCCGCCCCACACGCCGTCGCTCAAGCGGAACGCGCGCTGACCGAAGGCGCATGCATCGGGGGGCTCGATCATGGCGATCGCGAGCGCGACGGCCGGCGATCTCGAGCGCTTCGACGTCCATCCGGAGCGCGGCTTCCTGCCCGAGCACGACCCAGAGCGCACTCTGCCCGCTGCGCTCGCGCTCTGGCAGGAGCTCGCGAGCGAGCTGCCCAAGCGGCTCGCAGCGCAGCGGGTGCGCGCCGCCGTGCGAACGCTGCCGCGCTTCGAGCTCGCGGCGCTGCAATCGCCCGCGGATGAACGCGCGGCGATGCGCGTGCTCTCATTCATCGGACACGCCTTCGTGTGGGAGGGCGCTTCGCCCGCCGCCGCTCTGCCCCAACAACTCGCCGTGCCCTGGGTTGCACTCGCGCAGCGGCTCGGACGCCCGCCGATTCTCTCGTATGCCTCGTATGCCCTCGAGAACTGGCGGCGCTTCGATCCGCGTGGCCCGCTCGTGGTCGACAATCTCGCGATCCTCCAGAACTTCCTCGGAGGGCAGGACGAGGATTGGTTCATCCTGATCCACGTCGAGATCGAGGCCCTCGCTGCAAAGGCGCTGCGCGCGGCGCTGCCGGCGCTCGCCGCCGCGCGCGCGGGCGACGGCGCCGCGCTCGCCGCGCGGCTCGAAGAGGTTGCTGGCGCGCTCGAAGGAATGCTCGGATCGCTGCGGCGCATGCCGGAAGGCTGCGATCCCTACATCTACTTCCATCGCGTGCGGCCCTTCATTCACGGCTGGAAGAACCATCCCGCCCTGCCGGAGGGTGTCTCCTACGAAGGAATCGCCGAGCTGCCCGGATCGCAAAGGCTGCGCGGTGAGACGGGCGCGCAGAGCTCGATCGTGCCCGTGATGGATGCGCTGCTGGGTGTGGCGCACGCGCCGGATCCGCTGCGCGCGTACCTCGACGAGATGCGCGCCTACATGCCGCCGGGCCACCGCGGCTTTCTCGCTCACGTCGAGGCGGCTGGCAGCGTTCGCGACGCAGTCCGCGAGCTGCGCGCCTCGCGCCCCGAGCTCTCCGAGCTCTACGACGCCTGCCTGGGCTGGCTCGAAGCGTTCCGCTCGCTCCACCTCGAGTACGCGGCGAGCTACATCCACTCTCAAGCTGGCGGCGGCCCGAATCCCAGCGACGTCGGGACCGGCGGCACCCCATTCATGCGGTACCTCGCGAAGCACCGCGACGAGACGGCGCAGCATCGGGTGTCGGACCCGCGTTAGCCGCCTTCCTGCCTCCCCTTCCGCGGGCGCCTTGCGCAGATACCATGCGCGCCCTCGACGGAGGCATCGCATGGATCTTCGATTCACGCCTGAGCAGGAGAAGTTTCGCGCCGAGGTGCGCGGGTGGCTGGCTGCGAACCTCACGCGCCCGTGGAGCCAGGAGGCGCGCGACCCGAAGCACGACGCGAACTCGCTCGTCGAGCTGCGCCGCGCGTGGCAGAAGAAGCTGCATGCCGCGGGCTACCTCGGCATGGGCTGGGCGCCGGAGTGGGGCGGCCGCGGCGCGAGCGAAGTCGAGGAGGCGATTCTCCAGGAGGAGCTGTATCGCGCCGATGCGCCGCAGATTCCGAACTTCTTGGGGATTTCCCTGCTCGGCCCGGCGCTGATCCATCACGGCAGCGAGGAGCAGCGCCGCCGCTTCATCCCCAAGATGCTCGACGGCTCGGAGATCTGGTGCCAAGGCTTCAGCGAGCCCGGCTCGGGCTCCGACCTCGCGTCGCTGCGCGCCCGCGCCGAGCCCGACGGCGAGCACTTCCGCATTTTCGGCCAAAAGGTGTGGACGACCTTTGGCCCGTGGGCGGACTGGATCTTCGTGCTCGCGCGCACCGACATGGAAGATCGTTATGGCGGCATCACGTTCTTCCTGATGCCGATCGCGCAGAAGGGCGTCGAGATGCGCGGCATCCGCCAGATCACCGGCGAAAGCGAATTTGGCGAGGTGTTCTTCGACGGCGGGCTCGCGCGCCGCGAGCACATCGTCGGAAAAATTGGCGAAGGCTGGAAGGTGGCGATGACGCTGCTCGGCTACGAGCGCGGCGGCTCGACGCTCGCTTATCCCGCCGAGTACGACCGCTACCTCGGCGGCCTCGCCGCGGGCCTCTCGGAAAACGGCCTGATGGATCGCGCCGACGTGCGTGAGAAGCTCGGCCGGCTCGTCGTAGACAACGAGGTGATGCGCGGAAACGGGATGCGTAACCTCGCGAACATCGCCTCGGGCAACGCGCCGGGCCCCGAATCGTCGATCGAGAAGATCTTCTGGAGTGAGTACGCAAAGCGCCTCACCGACACCGCGCTCGATTTGCTCGGCCCGCAGGCGCAGCTGTTGGACACCCAGCCGGGCGCGCGGGCCGACGTGAACTGGGCGTACGAGTTCCTCTGGACGCGCGCGGGCACGATCTACTCGGGCTCGAGCGAGATCCAGCGCAACATCATCGCGAAGCGCGTCCTAAGAATGCCTACGAAGTAGAAGAGAGAGAGAGAGACGAAGATGCAATTCGCACTCGATGAGGATCGCGCGCTGCTCGCGCGCTCGACGCGTGAGCTCCTCGCGAAGGAGGCTCCGCTCGCAACGAATCGCCAGATCATGGAGAGCGAGCCCGCGGGCTACTCGAGAGCGCTCTTCAAGCAGCTCGGCGAGCTCGGTTATCCGAGCCTGCTGCTGACCGAAGAACAAGGTGGGCTCGGCGCGGTCGCGTTCGCGGCGGTGCTCCACGAGATGGGACGCGTCGCGCTGCCCGGCCCCTTCCTCGATCTCGCACTCGCGATCAAAGTGCTCGCGGGCAGCACGAGCGACGCCGCGAAGAAATGCCTCACGAAGGCGTCGGCCGGCGAGGCGCTCGTCGTGCTCGCGCGCAACGAATCGCTCACCACCGGCGATGCGGGTGCGCCGACGGCCACGTTTTCGAGCGGCACGGTGCGAGGCGTAAAGCGCTTCGTGCCGTTCGGCCTGCAGGCAGACGCGCTGATCGTGGAGACGACCGGCGGGCTCGTCCTCGTGCCGAAGCCGGCTACGGGCTGGAACGCGAAGGCGATGCCGACGATCGACCACGCGCAGCGCTTCGCGGAGGTGACGCTCGACGCGCCCGGCACGCTGCTCTGCGAAGGCGAAGCTGCGTGTCAGGCGATCGGCGAGAGCGACCAACTCGGTGCGCTCGGCGCCTCCGCGCTGTTATTGGGCCTGATGGAGCGCGCGCTCGAGATCACCGTCGCCTACACGATGGAGCGCAAAGCCTTCGGCGGGCCGATCGCGGGCTTCCAGGCGCTGCAACACCGCGCCGCGGACATGCTGCTGCAGACCGAGAGTGCGCGCGCCTCGGTTTACCGCGCCGCGTTCGCTGCCGAGCACCAGCCCGAGCAGGCGGCGTACCTGGTTGCCGTCGCGAAAGCGTGGGCCGGCCCGGCCGCGCGGCTCGTGTGCGGCGAGGCGATCCAGATGCACGGCGGCGTCGGCTTCACCTGGGAATACGACCCGCACGTCTACCTGAAGCGCGTCAAAACGCTCGAGCAATTCTACGGCTCCACCCGCGCCCAGCTCGAACACGCCCTCCAATCCAAGGGCTGGTAAGTCACCACCCGGGGGCGTTCATACTTACTGGTGACTCGAGGGACACTCCCGCCGCGTGTCCGAGGGGTTCGCATGCGTCTCGCAGATCGCGTCGCGATTGTTACTGGCGCGGGCTCCGGCATCGGCCGCGCAATCTCTCAGGCGTTCGCGCGCGAAGGCGCGACGGTGGCGGTGCTCGACGTGCGCGAGGGCGCAGCGCAGGAGACCGTAGCGCTGCTCGGCGGTGGCAAGCATCGCGCGTTCGCATGCGACGTCTCGGACGGCGCCGGCGTCGTCGCAGCCTTCGATGCGATCGACGCCGCCTACGGCCGCATCGACGTCGTCGTCAATAATGCCGGCATCGACAAGACGCCCGGCGACGGCATGGACAAGCTGATCGAGAACCGCGGCCTGGTGACGCCATTCATGAGCGACGCCGCGTTCCAGCGCATGCTGGCGATCAACGTGTTCGGCGTGTTCGTCTGCACGCGCGAAGGTGTGAAGCGCATGCTGCGCGACAAGCGTGGCGGCGCGATCGTGAACATGTCGAGCATCGCGGGGTTGAGCTCGCAGGGCACCTCACATTATGCCGCCTCGAAGGCGGCGGTGTTGGGCCTCACGCGCGCGACCGCCCGCGAGTTCGGCCCCTACCAGATCCGCGTGAACGCGATCTGCCCCGGCGTGATCGACACGCCGATGGCAGCCGCGGTGCCCGAGGCCGCCATGAAACCGCTGCTCGGCATGACGCCGCTGCGCCGCATTGGGAAGCCCGAGGACATCGCACACGCCGCGGTCTACCTCGCCTGCGACGAATCGAGCTTTGTGACGGGCCAGTGGCTGTCGCCGAACGGCGGCTTGGTGATGTGTTGAGATGAGCGACTCGCTTCCGACCACGCGCCTCGCCTCGCTCGCGGATCTCGACGCGCTCGCTCCCCTCATGGACGCCTATCGCCAGTTCTACGAACAGCCCGCCGACCTCGCGCGCGCTCGAGCGTACTTGGGCGAGCGCATGGCCCGCGGCGAATGCGTCGTCTACGCCGCGCTCGGCGCCAGCCGCGAGCTCATCGGCTTCACGCTGCTCTACCCGAGCTTCACGTCGGTCGGCACCGGCCGCATTTTCGTGCTCAACGATTTGTTCGTAACCCCTGCTGCGCGCGGCACGCGCACGGGCGCCGCACTGCTCGAGGCTGCGAAGGCCCACGCGCGAGCCGCCGGCGCACTGCGCCTCTCGCTGCGCACCGCGCACGACAACTTGCGCGCCCAGGGCGTGTACGAGCGCAACGGCTGGAAACGCGACGAACGCTTCCGGCAGTATGACTTCGCGCTGTAACACGCTGCAGGCGTACGGGTGGGCCTCTTAGGACGCCGCCGCCGCCCGCCAGTTCTCGCCGAACGCGGGGCTCGGCGCGCGCTTCACGGAAGCGGGCCGAAGCGCCATCACGACGCCGCGCCGCGCGGGCGCCGAGTTCGCGCGCGCGAGTCGCACGTGCGGCGCGTTGGGCGCCGGCGTCGCGCGCGCGACCACGCGCAGCCACACCCACGCGCGCGAGAGGCTCGGCTGTGCGCGCAGCTCCTGCCAGCGAATGCGGCGCACGCAATCGGGCCGTAGCGCGAGCGCCGCCGCCAACGACTCGAGCGCGCGCTCGGTTTCGCCTGCTCGCGTTTCGCAGCGCGCGAGGTCGAGGCGCGCGTCGAAATCGCTCGGGTCGAGCACGAGCGCCCGTCGTAACAAATCCGCAGCCACGCAAACATCCGCGCGTTGCTTGTACTGAGCGCGGCCGGTGAGCAGCGCGAGCTTCGCGTCGACGATCCGCCCGCGCGCGCGCTCGAGATCTGCGATCGAGAGCCACGCCACCGCCGTGCGCGGCATCTGCGCCGCGGCTTCGCGGTAGACGCCGATCGCCTTGTCGGCGTAGCCCGCGCGCGCGAACTCGTCGGCCGCGCCGCGATACGCCTGCCAGGCACGATCGGGCTCCTCCACCTGCGCGAACAGCGGCGCGATGCGCCGCAACAGCTCGGGGTTGGTCGGCTCGGCGGCGAGCACGCGCTCGTAGTGCGTAATCGCCTCGTGGAAGCGCCCGCGCCGGCGCGCACGGGCGGCGGCGTCGAGCAGACGAGCGCGGTCGTAGGAGTCGTCGCGAAGTAGGGCCATGAGAAGTCCTCCTCAGGTTCCACGACAACAGATCGGCGCGAGCGCGGCCGCGCCGCGTGACCCGGTTCACCACTCGCCTGGTGATGCCCGTCGCCGTTTCGCCGACGCCCTGCAAAGCTGGCGGGCGGCGGAGGGCGACTTGGCGGCGAAAGCGAGCAAGTCAGCAGCGGGCGAGCGGCGCGGTTCAGCGACGCGAGCGGCAATCCCTGCGCAAGTGCTGCGCGAGCTTCATGCCGGCACGCACGAGACGCGCAGCCTCGTCGAGTGGCTCGCACTCGACCTCGCGAAGCTCGCAGCGAATACGCTGCCAGCCGTGGTAGGCGACGGCGCCGCGAAGCGGATCGCCGACGCCGCGCGTGCGTCGGCCGCGGCGAAGCACGGCATCGCGGAGCGCACACGTGTTACGGGCGCAGCGCTAGCAGTGGAGCTCGGTGCGGGCAGCGAGCGAACGCACCGCGTCGCCGCGCTGCGCGAGCACGCCTCCGACACGGTGCGCGGCTGGTGCGTGTTCGCGGTAGCGGGCGGCGCGAGCATCGCGCTCGAAGAGCGCCTCGCGCGCGTGCGCCCGTTCGCATCCGACGCACACTTTGGTGTGCGCGAGCTCGCGTGGATGGCGGTGCGCCCCGCGCTCGCCGCCGAGCTCGAGCGCGCAATCGCGCTGCTCGCGCCGTGGTGCGAAGAGAGCGACACGGGGCTGCGCCGCTTCGCGAGCGAGAGCACGCGCCCGCGCGGCGTCTGGTGCGCGCACATCCCGCAGCTCAAGCGCGAGCCCGCGCTCGGCATCCCCATCTTGGAGCCACTTCGCGCCGACCCTGAGAAGTACGTGCGCGACTCCGTGGGCAACTGGCTCAACGACGCCGCGAAAGATCACCCCGACTGGGTGCGCGCGACGTGCAAGCGCTGGACGCGCGAATCACCGGGCGGGGAGACGGCCTACGTGGTGAAGCGAGCGCTGCGCAGCGTGAGAGCCTGAGCGCGCGTTTTGCTCAGCGCTTCCCAATCCCCGCGAGCATCTCGTACAACACATCACTGCGATCGCGCTTCCCGGTGATGTGCCCCTTCGCGATCGGGAAGCGCCCCGCCTCGTCGTCCACGCGCGACCACTCCGTCACACACACGCGTCGCGCAATCTTCCAGGCGCCCTCGCGCTTCTCGAAGCGATCCACGTAGCGCACGCCAACGATCAGGTTGAGGTTCGGCTCCGCCTCGCGGCTGCGGTGAAACGCGATCGCGTACGTCTCCGCGACCGCTGCGTCGCCCGCCACCTCGATCAGCGAGTTTCCGACGAAGTGCATCGTCGACTCGAAACGCGCGAGCAACTTCCCGACCCACGCGACGAACGCGTCGCGCGTCCCCGAGAACCCGCCATGCGAGTCCGTCGCGTCGGCGTGATAACAAGAGCGCACGAGCTCGAGATCGAGGCGATCGATGCCGCGGCAGTAGCGGAGGAGAACGTCCTCGATCGCGCGACGGTCGAGCAGCTGGGAGATGGCGGCATCCATGGATGCGCACGCTATCGCCGAGAGAGGGTCGAAGCGCGGGCGCAAAGTCGCGCCGGCCGTGAGCTGGCCAGCACCTAGAATCGAGGGCTCTGGGTCCTGCGATTACGCGCGCGAGGTGAGTGATGCGCATACGCCGTGCTGCGGTGGGGGACGAAAAAACCTTGCGAGGCCTGCGGTTGCAGGCGCTTTCCGATGCGCCCGAGGCCTTCGGCTCGACCTATGAGCGGGAGTTGGCTCGAACGACCACCGACTGGCAGCGCTGGATGTCGCCAGGCGTCACCTTCATTCTGGACGCTCCCGAGGGCGCCAACGGCATCGTCGCGGGCTCACGCGATACGACTGATGCATCCGTGGTTCAGCTGATGGCGATGTGGGTGCATCCCGCAATCCGCGGATCGGGCGCCGCAGATGAGCTCGTGGCGGCCGTTCTCGCATGGGCCGAATCGGTGGGTGCGAGGCTAGTACGCCTGGACGTCATGCGAGCCAACGCTCGTGCCCTCCGCTTTTATGAGCGAAACGGCTTCCGTCTGACGGGCCGCGAGGCCGTTCGCGAGCGCGACGGAATGCTCGAGGTCCAGATGGAGCGCCAAGTCGAAAGTCGTGTCGCGGGTTGAATTGTTGGGCGCATCCAAGCAATCCTCGTCGCGGGAGCAATCCCGATCCGCTCATTCCAGCGCGAGACAGGAGTTCATCGATGAAGCCCTTGAAGATCGCTGCGATTGGGATCGCGGTGTACGTCGGAATCGTCGTCGCGTTCGAATCCATGATCGGATTCATGCAGCCCGCCGGCGGCTCGACGCTCGTGATCACCACCTTCGATGACGCCGGCGCCGCGCACGACCGCGTCGTGTCGCGCCTCGAGAGCGATGGCCATGTGTACGTCGCGGCGAATCACTGGCCGCGCGCTTGGTATCGGCGGACGCTCGCGAACCCCGACGTAGAGGCCACGATAGAGGGCGCAAAAAGCGAGTATCGCGCCGCCCCGGTGACGGGCGCGGAGCATGAGCGCGTCGAGAGCGACAACCCGCTACCGCTGGCATTCCGCGCCCTGACCGGCTTTCCGCCGCGCTACTTCGTTCGGCTCGATCCGCGCTGAGCTGGGCGACTGCGGCGCGGGCCCCGCGTGCTCCTCAGTGCGCCATCGCCTCCGCCGCGAGCGCCTCAGCCTTCGCCTCTGGCGTAACGACGCCCATCGCCGCCGCTCCGCCGCCGAGATTCTTCAAGTCGAACGCCTTGCTCTTGAAGATCCACACGAACGGCAGCAGCGCGCCGATCACGAGGATCACGAAGTAGTAGGAGTCGCGGAACGCCAGCGCCGAGGCCTCGCGCTCGATCAAGCCGTGCATCAACTGGTATGCGCCTTGGAGCGCGCTGGCGGGATCTAGGCCGCGCGCCTCGAGGCCGCTGCGCATCATCTCGAGGCGCTGCCAGGTCGCAGGTGAGAGCAGCGTCACGTTCTCAGTGAGATACGCGGCGTGCACGTCGGCGCGGTGGTCGAGCAGCGTCGCGAGGATGGCGATGCCGAGCGAGCCGCCGGTCTGGCGCGCGAGGTTGTAGAGCGCGGCGCCTTGCAGAACGTCTCTCGGGTGCAGATAACGCATCGCCGCCAGCGAGAGCGGCGCGAATAACAATCCGAGCCCGATGCCACGCCCCATCTGCGGCCAGATCAGATCCCAACCGTGCGACTGGAGGTTCCATTGGCTCATGCCGTAGAGCGCCGGCAGGAACACGCACATGCCGACGAAGATCAGCGGGAACGGGCCCGTGCGCATCACGGCGCGCCCCGCGAACGGCATGATCAGCGCCGTCGTGAGGGTCGACGGCAACACCCAGACGCCGCTCTTCCACGACGACCAGTGCAGCAGGCCCTGCGTGAAGATCGGGAACAGGAAGATCGAGCCGTAGAGGCCGACGCCGAACGCGGCGCCGTACACGCAGCCGATCAAGAGCGGCTTGTTACGAAGGATGCGCAGGTCGACGACGGGATGCGGCGTGCGCAGCTCGTGCCAGATGAAGCCGATGCCCGAGGCGAGCGCGATCACTGCGGTTGCGCGAATCGTCGCGCTCGCGAACCAATCGAGGTGGTTGCCGCGCTCGATCGTGTACTGGAGCGTCGCGATCGCGACGATCAAGAGCGCGATGCCGGCCCAGTCGACGCCCTCGGCCTTCCTGGCGTGCTTGTAGGTCGGCAAGTAGTTGTAGATCAGGAACGCCGCGAGCAGTCCGAGCGGCAGGTTCACGTAGAAGATCCACGGCCACGAGAAATTGTCGGTGAGCCAGCCGCCGAGCGTCGGGCCGAGGCTCGGGCCGAGCGTCGCACCAACGCCGAAGATCGCCTGCCCGGTGCCCTGCCGCGCCGGCGGAAAGATCTCGACCATCAGGGCTTGGCCCGACGAGAGCAGCGCGCCGCCGCCCAGGCCCTGCAGGATTCGGAACAGCACGATCTCCCAGAGCGAGGTCGAGAGGCCGCACAAGGCGGAGGCCGCGGTGAATAACAAGATCGAGAAGGTGAGGTAGCGGCGGCGGCCGAAGCGGCTCGCGAGCCAGCTCGTCATCGGGATGATCGTGACGTTGGCGATGATGTACGAGGTGATGATCCAGCTGGCCTCGTCCACGGTGGCGCCGAGGTTCGACATCATGTCGGGCAGCGCGACGTTGACGATGCTCGTGTCGATCAGCTCGAGCAGCACCGCCAGCATCACGCCGAAGATCAGCATGAGCGCGGCGAAGCTCAGCTTGCCGGCCTGTGCCGCCGCGAGCGCCTGATCGCCGCGCGTGCGTGCGGATTCGCGCGAGCCTGTCGCCCCTGCCTCCACGCGTTATTGGGGGCGCACGCGCACGACGACGGAGAGCCCCACCGGCAGCGCGGTCGGATCCTCGCTCGCTGCGCCCCCGCCGCTCACGGCGTCGAGCGCGATCTTCACCGGCACGCGCTGCACCACTTTCGTGAAGTTGCCCGTCGCGTTGTCGGGGGGAAGCAGCGCGTACTTGGCTCCGGTCGCCGGCGAGATCGACTCGATGTGGCCGCGCCATTCACGGCCCGGATAGGCATCGACCGTGATTTCCACGGGGTCGCCCGGCTTCATCGCGCCGATCTGCGTCTCCTTGAAGTTCGCGACGACCCAGTTGTCGTGCGTCGCGACGATCGTGAGCAGCGGCTGCCCCGGCTGCACCGTCGCGCCGACCTCGACGCTCTTCTTGCCGATGCGGCCCGTGATCGGCGCGGCGATCGCGGTGTAGCCGAGCGCGAGCTCCGCCTCGCGCAGCGCCGCTTGCGCTTGCTTCACCGGCGCCTCGCTGCCGAGCATCGCGCGTTCTGCGGCCTCGCGACGCTGCGCGGCGCGCAGCTCCGCGACCGCGGCGTCGCGCAGGCTCTGCGCGGCATCGAGCGCGGTCTTGCTCCCCGCGCCCTGCGCAAAGAGGCCCTGCGCGCGCACGAGCTCTTGCTCCGCATGCGAGAGCCGCGCCTGTGCCGCGCGCGCCTGCGCCGCCGCGGCCTCCGCGGACGCGCTCGTCTGCGCGATCGAGTTGTGCGCGACCTCGAGGTTCGCGCGCGCGTGTGCGGCGCGCGCCTCGTAGTCCGCGGCATCGATGCGCACGAGCGGCGCGCCCGCCTGAACCTCCTGGTTCTCACTGACGAGGACTGCCAGCACCTGGCCGCTCACGCGCGGTGAGACGTAGACGAGATGTCCTTCGACGAACGCGTCGTCGGTCGCCTCCGTGCCCCAAACCGCGCGCAGCGTGGCTACGCCGTAGGTGATTCCCGCGCCCAACAACGCGAGCAACACGCCGACGCGTGCAATGCGCGCCGTGCGCCAACGCGAACTGGGCTCGACCGCTTCCGCCTCTTCCGCTGTTGCCTCGGTCATTATTTGAACCTCCGCGGTGCGCGCCGCCGCTTCACGGTCGCGCCCGTTCGTTCGCGCTCATCGCGGCGCATGCCGCGTAGGAAGATCGACACGAACGCCTCCGCCACCTCGGCGTTCGACTGCGGATACTCCGCGCGCTGTCCGAAGATTTCGCGCACGATCAGGTGGTCGATCACCATGCCGACGAACGCTCGCGCTGCGAGCACCGGATCGACCTCGCGAAACGCGCCCGACTTCGTGCGCTCTTGGATGTAGCCGGCGAGAAATTCGCGCAACCGGCGCACGCGCTTCTCCTGGAACGGCCGCGCGAGCTGATGGCCTTCGAGCGCGGAGAAGAGCATGAGCCGCAAGAACGTGGGATCGCGCTCGACCATCTCGAGCAGGCCGTGCGCGAGGCCCCCGAATACCGCGATGTCGTCGCCTGCTCGAGCCGCGTCTTCATAGGGCGCGACGAAATCTTCGGATGCGAGGCGCTCGTCGAGGATCGCGGTGTAGATCGCCTCTTTGCTCGGGAAGTAGCGATAGAGCGCGGCCTCGGTGATGCCGATCTCGCGGGCGATGTCGCGCGTGGTGGCCCCCACGTAGCCGTGGGTCGAGAACACGCGCGCGGCGATCGCGAGAATGTCCGCGCGCCGCACGTCGGCGGGCATGCGGGCGGGGCGGATCGGAGGCCTGCGTCGAGTAGCCATCCCGGGTCACAGGTTAGCGAGCGTTAACTAACTGGCGCACGCCTCCGCCTGATTCGGTTGGCGGGCTGGCGGCGTCTCGGACCCGCACCTTTTGGATGCAAGCTCCCGCACATTCGAGCGAAACCCTGCGCAGCCGGCTTAGACTTGCTCGGTCTTCCGAGAGCGAGTCGCGAGAAGCCAACCGCTCGGAGCCTCGCCGATGTCGTCGCCTGCCCCGCCCTCGACCGCGCGCGTACCGCATCGCTGGGTCGTTCTCATGCTCTGCGCCGGCGCAACCTTCCTCTGTTACATCGATCGCGTGAACATCTCCGTCGCGATCATTCCGATGGCGGAGGAGTTCGGCTGGGGCATGGAGCAGCGTAGCCGCGTGCTCGCCTCGTTCTTCGGCGGCTACCTCTTCACGCAAGTGTTCGGCGGCTGGCTCGCCGATCGCATCGGCGGCAATCGCGTGTTGTTGGGTGGCGTCTTGCTCTGGTCGCTGTTCACGGCGCTCGCGCCACCGGCCGCTGCGGGCGGATTCGCGGCGTTGATCGCAGCGCGCGTCGCGATGGGGCTCGGCGAGGGCGTTTCCTTCCCGTCCATCTACGCGCTCTACTCACGCTGGATCCCGGCGAGCGAGCGCTCGCGCGCGGTGGGCCTCAACTTCAGCGCGATTCCCCTCGGCACCGTGTTCGCACTCGTGATGACTCCGTGGATCATCGAGCAATACGGCTGGCCTTGGGTGTTCTACGGCTTCGGTGCGCTCGGGCTGGTATGGGCCACGGCCTGGCACGTGTTCGTGACCGCGACGCCGGAGGAGAACTCTCGCGTCAGCGCCGAGGAGCTGCGAGAGATTCGCGCTGGCGTTCCGGTCGCGATGGAAGCGCCGCGCCCTCCAATGCGCGCCTTTCTCGCGAGCTCCGCGGTTTGGGCGATCATCGTCGGCCATTTCTGCAACAACTGGGGCGGCTACGTGATGCTGACGTTGCTGCCGACCTATCTGAACACGCAGCTGGGCGTCGAGCTGAGTTCCGTCGGCTGGCTCACGATGGCGCCGTCGCTCGTCTCGTTCGTCTGCCTCAACAGCGCGGGCGCGATCGGCGACCGCATGATCCGCAGCGGAATGCGCACAGTGACCGTGCGCAAGCTGATGCAGACGATCAGCTTCGGCTCCGTCGCGGTCGCGCTGCTCGCCGTCGCCCAGATCGAGACGGCTCCACTCGCAATCGCAGTGATGTGCGTGAGCTCGGCGCTCGGAGCCGCGAGTGGCGCGGGATTCGGCACGAATCACCTCGATATCGCGCCGCGGCACGCCGGCGTGCTGATGGGCCTCTCCAACACCGCGGGCACCCTGCCGGGCATCGTCGGTGTATTGATCAGCGGCTGGATCGTGGAGACCACGGGCTCTTGGGTCCTCGTGTTCCAGCTGGCCGCAGCCGTGAAGATCGTCGGGCTGCTCTACTTCCTCGCGTTCGCAAAGGGGGAGAAGGAGTTCGATTAGGCCTCGCGGCCGCCGTGGCGCCGCTGCCGCAGCGACCGAGCGCGAATCGATCTACGCTCGGCCGCGCGAGGTTCAAGCATGCTCTCTGCCGCCTACGTCACCACTGCCGACCTGATGGATCCCGATCGCTTCGTGACGCGCGGCTATCCGCACGCGGAGTGGGCCGCGCTGCGGCGCGAAGCGCCTGTGAAGTGGTTTGCGTTCGACGGGTCGCGCCCGGGCTTCTGGGCGATCACGAAGCGCGCGGACATCGTCGCCATCTCGAAGCAGCCTGAGAAGTTCCTGATCGCTCCGCGCACGGCGGTATTCGCCGACAGCCCGCCGTCGAGCGAGCGCACGCTCCGTATTCGCCACCTGCTCGCGATGGACGCGCCCGATCACGCGCCGTATCGCAAGCTCGCGAGCAGCTGGTTCACGCCGCGCGCGATCGAGACGCGGCGCCCGGAGATCACCAAGCTCGCGTGCGAGTTGCTCGATCGACTCGCGCCCGAGGGCGAGTTCGATTTCGTCGCCGACTTCGCCGCGCCGCTCACGCTCTCGGTGCTCGCCGACATGTTGGGCGTCCCACGCGAGGATTGGCCGCGGCTGTTCGACTGGACGAATCGTCTCGTCGGCTCCTCGGATCCCGAGTTCCAGCAGGGCGAGGCGAAGCTGTCGGACGAGCGCGCAGCCAAAGAGCTGTTCGCCTACTTCC
>JANNKN010000471.1:0-5443 GCA_031396315.1 Deltaproteobacteria bacterium | reverse complement strand
GCTCGCCAAGCTTCGGCAGCGCCCGCGGCCGGCGAAATAACCCAACAGGACAGCCTTGGCCCACGCGCTCCACATCGCCACCGCCGCCTTGTACCTGCTCGCCGCGCTCGCGGCGGTGCTGGGCCTCGGCCTGCGCGCGCCCGCCGCGCAACGCGCGGGCGCGGCACTCCTCGGCTTCGGCGCCGTGATCCACGCGGTCGCGTTCTGGCAGCTCCACACGCTCTCGCCGACGCCGTCGCTCACCGAGCCGCCGCTCGCGGCGTCGCTGATGGGCTGGCTCGCCGCGGTCTCGTTCCTCGCGCTGCTGACGCGCGTGCGCGGGCTCGCGCTCTGCGCGCTGGTGGCGCCCGCGGCATTCCTCGGCGCCTTCGCCGGCGCGATCTGGCTGCGCATTCGCACCGGCAGCGCTGCCGAGCTGCACCCGATCTTCGCGCACTTGCACGTCGTGCTCTCGAGCGCGGGCTTCGCATTGCTAGGGGTCGCGGGCGCAGCGGGCGCGCTCTATCTCGTGCATCACCGCGGCATCAAGGCGAAACGCGTGGCTGCGCTCTCTGCGCTGCCTTCGCTCGAAGCTCTCGAGCGCGCGAACACCGCGGCGCTCGCGCTCGGCTTCACGCTGCTCACGCTGGGCGTTCTCACGGGCGTGCTCTGGGTGCTCGAGAGTGACGGGCGCCTGTGGCCGGGGGGCCTGCACGCGAACGCGACGCTCGCCGCATGGACGCTCTACGCAGCCATCGCGGTGCTGCGCTTCGGCCTGCACGAAAGCGCGCGCCGCGCAGCGCTGCAGTCGGCAGTCGGCTTCGCGCTGCTGCTCGTCACGGTAGTCGGCCTGCGGGTGCTGCCGTGAATCTGTTGCTGATCGGCCTCAGCCATCGCACCGCGCCGCTCGAGCTGCGCGAGCGCTATGCGGTAGACGATCCGCAGCCAGCGCTGGTGAAGCTCGCGCGCAGTCACGAGATCGAGGAAGCCGTCGTGCTCTCGACCTGTAATCGCGTCGAAGTGCTGGTCGCGACCCACGATCTGGAGGCCGCGCGCGTGCGGGTGCGCTCGTTCTTCGAGCGCGAGTTCGTGCCCGAGGAAGCGCCGCATGCGCGCGAGCTCGAGGGCGCGCTGTATGAGCTGCACGATGCCGCGGCGGTGCGTCACACCTTCCGCGTCGCGTGCTCGGCGGATTCTCAGGTCGTCGGCGAGCCGCAGATCCTCGGCCAGGTGAAAGACGCGTATCGCGCCGCAGTCGCTAGCGGCGCGTGCGGGCCGATTCTCTCGCGCTTGTATCAGCGCGCGTTCGCGACGGCGAAGCGCGTGCGCAACGAGACGAAGATCGCGGAGCGCCCGATCTCGGTTGCGCGCGTCGCGGTGCAGCTGGCGGAGCAGATCTTCGAGTCGCTCGAGGACAAGACGGCGTTGCTGGTCGGCGCGGGGGAGATGATCGAGCTCGCACTCGAGGCGCTCGTGAAGAGCGGGCTCGCGGCGGTGCGCATTGCGAATCGCACGCCCGCACGCGCCGCGTCGCTCGCGGCGCGCTTCGGCGCCAGCGCGCACGGTCTCGGCGAGCTGCCGCAGTTGCTCGCGCACAGCGACATCGTGCTCACCTGCATCGGTGGCCACGAGCCCGTACTCACGCCTCCGCTCTTCGCCGCCGCGCTGCGCGAGCGCCGCGAGCAGCCGATCTTCGCGATCGACATCGGCGTCCCGCGCAACATCGACCCGGCTGCAAATCTCCTCGAAGGCGTGTACCTCTACGACCTCGACGACTTGCAGGGGGTCGCGCGCGCAAACGCCGCGGAGCGGCATCGCGAGGTCGAGCACGCCGAGGCGATCGTGCTCGAGGAGCAGCAGCGCTTCGACGGCTGGCTCGGCGCGCTCGCAGCCGTGCCAACGATCCGCGCGCTCGTCGAGCGCGGCGAAGCCATCCGCGCGAGCGAGCTCGAGCGCGCGCTCTCCGGGCTCACGCTCGAAGGGCGCGAGCGCGAGGCGGTAGAGGCCGCTACGCGCGCAATCGTGAACAAGCTTCTCCACGCACCGCTTGCGAAGCTGCGCGCGGAGCAGGACCGCGAGGTGGGTCTCGCGCAGCTAGAGGCCGCACGGGCGCTGTTCGGGCTCGACGACGACGAGCGCCGCAAGCCGGGGGACGAATGAAGCCGCTGCGCATCGCAACTCGCGGCAGCGCACTCGCGCTCGCGCAGGCGCGCATGATCGGCGCCGCCGTGGAAGCCGCGACGGGTCGCGCGTTCGAACTCGTGATCCTGCAGACGACTGGCGACCGCATCCAAGATCGCGCGCTCGCGGCGATTGGCGGCAAGGGCCTCTTCGTCAAGGAAATTCAGGAAGCGCTGCTGGATGGCCGTGCGGATCTCGCCGTGCACTCGGCGAAGGATCTGCCAGCGCAGACGCCCGACCGACTCGCGTTCGCCGCGTTCCCGCGCCGTGCCGATCCGCGCGATGCGATGGTCGCCCGCGACCCCGGTTTGCGCGTCGCACTATTGCCGCGCAACGCGCGCATCGGCACGGGCAGCGTGCGGCGCGCGAGCCAGCTGCGCGCTCGGCGCCCGGATCTCGAGCTCGTGCCGTTGCGCGGAAACGTCGACACGCGCCTGCGCAAGCTCGACGAGCTCGGCCTGCACGCCATCGTGCTCGCGTGCGCGGGCCTCGATCGCTTAGGGCTCTCCGATCGCATTCACGAGCGCATCGAGACCGACGACATGTTGCCCGCGGTCGGTCAGGGCACGCTCGCACTGGAAGTGCGCGCGGATGACACGCTTCGGGACGAGCTCGCCGCGCTCGATCACGCACAGACGCGTTCGTGCCTGCTCGCGGAGCGCGCATTCCAAGCCGGCCTCGAGGGCGACTGCGCCGTGCCGATCGCCGCGTTCGCCGAGCTCGACACCGCGGGACGCCTGCGCCTGCGCGGGCTCGTCGCGCGGCCCGACGGCCAGCGCATCGTGCGCGGAGAGATCGAGGCGAGTGCGTCGGAGGCGGCGCGCGCGGGCGGCGAGCTCGCGTACGAGCTGCGCGCGCGCGGCGGCGAAGAAATCCTCTCCGTGTTGCGCGGAACGGCGCAGTGATTGCCGGTCGCGTCGTGCTGGTGGGCGCAGGCCCGGGCGCGCCGGATCTCATTACGGTGCGCGGCGAGCGTGCGCTGCGCGAGGCAGACGCCGTCGTCTACGACGCGCTGGCGGCCGAGTCGTTGCTCGGGCTCGCGCCCGAGAGCGCCGAGCGCATCGACGTCGGACGCCGTGGCCACAGCGAGCCCGCGCACACGCAAGACGACATCAACGCACTGCTCGTCCGGCTCGCGCGCGCAGGCAAGCGCGTCGTGCGACTCAAGGGCGGCGATCCCTACGTATTCGGGCGCGGCGGCGAGGAAGCCGCGGCGTGCCGCGCGGCGGGCGTGCCGGTGGAAGTGATTCCCGGCGTGACGTCGGCGATCGGCGCGCTCGCGTACGCGGGGATTCCCGTAACAGATCGGCGCTATGCGGCGTCGTTCGCGGTCGTGTCGGGTCACAAGGACCCGACGCGCGTGCGCGAGGGCGTGCGCTGGGGCGAGCTCGCGCGCGCGGCCGATACGCTCGTGATCCTGATGGCGATGCGGAACCTCGAGGAAATCTTGGGCGCGATCCAAGCGGGAGGGCGCGCGGCCGAGACGCCCGCTGCGTGCGTCATGGAAGGCACCACAGGCGCGCAGCGCAGCCTCGTCGCAACGCTCGGCACGTTGGCGGCGCGCGTGCGCGCGGCCGGCCTCGCCGCGCCCGCGACGATCGTGATCGGCGACGTCGTGCGTCTCGGCTCCGAGCTCGCGTGGTTCGAGCAGCTGCCGCTGTTCGGGAAGCGCGTGCTGATCACACGCCAAGCCAGCCAAGCCGGCGAGTGGCAGCGCGCGCTCGAAGCCGCGGGCGCTCTGCCGGTGCTCGTGCCGATGATCCGCACCGCGCCGGTTCGTGAAGAGACGGAGCTCTCGCGCACGCTCGGCGCGCTCCCGTCTTATGACTGGCTCGTCGCCGCGAGCGCGAACGCGCTGCGCGAGCTCGGCGCCGCGGCGCGCGAGCGCGGCGCGGATCTCACGACGCTGCGCGCGCGCGTCGCCTGCGTGGGCGAGGCGAGCGCCGCGGCTGCGCGCGAGCTCGGCCTCACACCGGAACGCGCGCTAGGTGGCGATGCGCAGCGTCTGCTCGCCTGGCTGCTCGCGCGGGGCGAGTGGCGCGGCAAGCGCGTGTTGTTGCCGCGCGCCGAGCGCGCGAGCGCGGCGCTGCCGGAAGGACTGCGCGCTGTGGGCGCAGAGGTCGACGAGCTCGCGCTCTACCGCACCGAGGCGGCCCCGCTGGATCGCGCCGCGCTGCTCTCCGAGCTGCGCGCGGGCAGCCTGTCCGCGCTCGCCTTTGCGAGCCCGTCCGCGGCGCGTCAGTTTGCCGCGGGCGTCGGCGACGCAGGTGTGGCGGCGGCGAGCACGGCGGCGATCGTGGCGATCGGGCCTGTTACGGCCGAGGCTTTGCGCAGCGTCGGGCTCGCGCCGAGCGTCGTGGCGGAGACGCCGAGTGCAGCCGCGCTGGTGGCCGCACTCGAAGCGCATTTCTCAGGGAAAAAGCAGGAGGAAACGCGATGAGCTTTCCGCAAACGCGTATGCGCAGGCTGCGCGGCAGCGAGACGCTGCGGCGCATGGTGCGCGAGACGAAGCTCTCGCGCGACGATCTGGTGCAGCCGCTCTTCGTCGTCGAGGGCCGCGGCGTACGCGAGGCGATCTCGTCGATGCCGGGCCAACACCGGGTCTCGGTGGACCAGCTCGTGCTCGAGTGCAAAGAGCTCGCGGATCTCGGCGTGCCGGGCGTGATCCTGTTCGGCGTGCCGGATCAGAAGGACGCGCGCGGCTCGCAGGCCGACGCTGCGAACGGCGTCACGCAGCGCGCGGTCGCCGCGATCAAGGCGCAGGTGCCCGTCCTCGTCGTAATGACCGACGTCTGCCTGTGCGAATACACCGATCACGGCCACTGCGGAATCGTGGAGGGCGAGCGCGTCCTCAACGACCCCTCGGTCGCACGGCTCGCCGAGACGGCGCTCTCTCACGCGCGCGCGGGCGCCGACATCGTCGCGCCCTCGGACATGATGGACGGGCGGGTCGCCGCGATCCGCACGCGCCTCGACGAATCGGGCTTCGAGGACGTCGCGATTCTGGCCTATGCCGCCAAGTTTGCGAGCGCTTATTATGGTCCGTTCCGCGAAGCAGCCGGGAGCACGCCCGCATTCGGCGATCGTCGGGGCTACCAGATGGATCCGCCGAATCGGCGCGAGGCGCTGCGCGAGATGCGCCTCGACCTCGAAGAGGGCGCCGATGCGCTGATGGTGAAGCCCGCGCTGCCCTACCTCGACATCCTCGCCGACGCGCGTCGCGAATTCGACGTGCCGCTGGCCGCGTATCACGTCTCCGGCGAGTACGCGATGATCCACGCCG
>JANNKN010000464.1:0-10053 GCA_031396315.1 Deltaproteobacteria bacterium | reverse complement strand
CGCCCATCGTCGGGTCGGTCTGGAAGTCGGGATTGCCGGTGAGGACCGTCAGCAGACCGACCGTCGCGTAAGCGAGCATGTTCGTCTGCTCGCGCGACCAGACGAAGCCGCCGACCATGTTGAACGGACCGTCGAGCGTGGTGCTCGCGCGCAGCTCGATCTGAGTGTTCTTCTTCACCGTGTTGCGCGAGGCGTCGAAGAGCGACGTGTACGCCTCACCGGTGTAGGTGCTCGGCAGGATCTCTTCCTGGTTCCGCCAGCCGGTGATCGCCTTGAGCGTCACTTTGTCGAGCGTGAGCGTCTGATGGAGGTTGTATCCCTGGACGTCCACGCGATGCCCCGCCGTCAGGCAGAGCCCGTTCGCGTTGCCCTCGAAGCATTGGTTCGTGATGCCGGTGCTGTAGACGTTGTCCAGACCGGCCTGATGGATCGAGGGAAAGCCGATCAGCGGTAGCAGCATGCCCGGCTCACTCTCGTTGACGCCCGGCGGCGAGCCAGAATCGTCGTTGAGGTAGTCGAACATGAAGTAGGCCTCGTAGGCCTCCACCGGCTGCCACAGCAGCTTGATCTTGCCGGCGAGCACGTCCGTGTTGTTGATCTTCTCGCCGGAGCCGACGGTGCGCCCGCCCGGGAACGTCGCCGTGGCCTTGTCGTTCGTGTAGTAGCCGCTGTCGCGATCCAGAATCGCGGTCGCGCGCAGCGCGAGCGTGCCCTCGATCAGCGGGACGTTGACCGCGGCCCGGTACTTCTGGATGCGCGCATGGTCGGGCACGCCGTCGCCGCTGAACGTGCCGTAGTCGAACTGGAGATCGGCGCCGAACGCTTCGAGGTCCGGCCGCTTCGTCACGATCGAGATCGCGCCGCCGGTCGCGCTCTTGCCGAACAGCGTGCCTTGCGGTCCGCGGTAGATCTCGACGCGCTCCACGTCGAACAGCTCGACGAACTGCGCCTGCACGTTCGAGAGCGCGAACTCGTCGACGAGCAGCACTACCGAGGAATCCTGCGTCACGAGGATCGAGTTCTGGCCGGTGCCGCGCACGCCACCTGCGATCGCGCGGAAGCCAGCGACCTGCCCGAGCGCGACTCCCGGAGTCATCTCGCCGAGTTGCAGCACGTCGGTGCGAAACGAGTTCTCGATCATTTTTTCGGAAATCGCGGTGATCGCGATGGGCACGTCTTGGGAAGCCTGCGAGCGCTTCGTGCCGGTGACGATGATCTCCTCGATGCTGCGGTCCGCAGGCGACGACGCGGCCTCCGGGGCCGCGGCTGCGGGGCTCGCGGCGTCCGATTCCTGGGCGAATGTCGGGGCCGCAAGCACCACGGTGAACAGGGCCGAGACAGCAACGACGGACAGACGAGAAGCCATCGATTCCCTCGACGGGCTCAGCTGCCGCGGTCGGCCCCGAGCCGCTCAGCGAGTCTCGAGGCCGCAGCGCGGATCTCACGCCGAGGACTCGCACTCTTTTTTTCTGGGCTTTAACGTGCTCAAGCATGCACGAATCAGCGGCGTCGCGGCAAGAAAATCCACGGCAGGTCGAGAAATGTCCGGATTCCAGGCTCGGCCTGGACCACGGCCGGAATGGCGTTGACCGCGTGCATGGCGGTCCCGAGCAAGCCATCCGAGCAGAAGTCGTGCTTCAGCTCGAGGTGCAGGCGCGGCGCGCCCTCGAGCGTGAGCGTGTGGTGGCCGCGCGGCCAATCGGGCGCGACCGAGTCGTGCATGCGCCAGACGGTCTCGCTGAGCACGCGTTCCTCGCCGCCTGCTGTGCCCGTCCAGCGATAGCGCTGCCCCGCGACGGTGCCTCGCTTCACGACGCCGGAGGCGGTCTCGAGATCCTGCGGTGCGAGCGCCAGCTCGAGCGTTCCCTCGATGCGCTCGACGCCGAGGCCGATGCCGTCCGAGACCATCTGCGCCGACTCGGAGAAGAGCCCGTCGAGCCAATGCTTCCGGCGCCGGCTGCTCGCGCGGAACGCTGCCTCGTCGGAGCCGAAGCCCATCGCGTCGAACATGATCTCGGGCGACGGATAGTGCTCGAAGTTCGAGATCTCGCGCACCTCGACGCGCTCCACGTGGCGGCTCAGTGCACTGAGCAGCAGCGGCAACAGATCGCCCATGAAGCCGGGATTCAGCCCCGTCGAGTGGAAGCTGCTGCGCCCCGTACGACACGCGGACTCGAGCCGCGAGACGAGCTGTTCGCCGTGCCACTTCGGGTAGAGGTACCCGACGGCCGTGATCACGTTCTTGCCGCCCGCGAGCAGGCGACAGATGTCCTCGAGGTCTTGGTCGGGGTTATCGCCGTAGACGAGCGACGCGAGCGGCGTGTGGATCACCACGTCGGCACTCGACGCGAGCACCGCGTCGATGCTGCCCGTGACGCGCACTCCGGTGGGCGCGCACTCGAGCACCTCGCCGACGTCCTTGCCGATCTTCCCGGCGGAGTACGAGTGCAAGCCGACGAGCTCGAGCCCGCTGCGCTCGAGGCAGGCGCGGGCCGCGTGGCGCCCGACCGTTCCGCTCGCCCACTGAAATACGCGAATCGCCATACGGGAGTCCTCCGGTGGGTTGCTGGCCCGGAGAATCCCTCAGAACGGCGGCGCCGGCCGCGATCGTTGCGCGGCGGTCGCGTCGACCGGGCTGGCTGCGGTACTCGTCGTGCTCCTAAGGTGGGAAGGCGGGAGCGCGCGGAAATGTTCAAGACTTATTATTTCGTCGAGGCGGCTTCCGGCGCGGATGCCTTCGCCGTACGCGGCGTGGAGGCGCTGGCGGACGCCGAGCCGCTCTTCCCGAACGCGGCGGGCGTGACGCTCACGCGCTCCCTCGCGGAGCAGATCGACCCCGCCGCGCGCGCGCCCTTCGCGGGCGCGGTAGAAATTTGGCACTTCCGGCCCGACGCCGCGCTCGCGCGCACGGAGCGCCCCGGCGTCGAGGCGCTGCTCGCGCCGGGCGCCCGCATCGGCCCGGTGATCACCGGACTCGCGCGCGTCGTGCTGCGCACGGCGGAGCACCATGAACGGCGCGGCGTGAAGGGTGTCTTCCCGTTCCGGCGCAAAGCCGGCATGGAGCGAGAGGCGTTCCAGCAGCGCTGGTGGCACGGGCACGGTCCGATCGCGGCGCGCACCGAGGGTGCCTCGTTCTACCTCCAGTGCCACCCGCTCGCCGAAACCTACCGCAGCGCCGAGCCGGCCTTCGACGGCGTCACGGAGCTGCACTTCGCGGACCTCGCGGCGGCGCGCGCTGCGATGGCCTCGCGGCAGATGCGCGAGGATCAGGGCAGCGACTCGCCGCACTTCGCCGCGCCAGGCAGCGTGCGGCTGTTCGTCGCCGATGAGATGATCTTGCGTGCGCCTTGACCGAAGAAGCGGCGCTTCGCGATGCCTTGTCGTGCGGCGCATTCGCAACCGTAGGAGGCATCCATGAAACGACCGCGAGCCCTCGACCCTAACGCCATGCCGCGCTCACCGGGCTTGACGTATCAGCAGCTCCTCGACGACGACACGCACCCCGTCCCCGAGGTGCTGCGCCTGCAGTCGCCGATGGACTTCGGCGACGAGGACGTATCCAACGAGCGCTACACGTCGCGCGCGTGGTTCGAGAAGGAAGTGAAGTACTTGTGGCGGCGCGTGTGGCAGTACACGTGTCGCGAGGAAGAGATCCCGAGGCCGGGCGATTACTACCGCTACGACATCGCGGGCCTCTCCTTCCTGGTGGTGCGCACGCCGTCGGGAGACATCCGCGCGTACCCGAACGCGTGCCTCCACCGCGGCCGGCTCCTGAAAGAGTTCGACGGCCACTCCTCCGAGCTGCGCTGCGCATTCCACGGCTTCTGCTGGACTCTCGACGGCAAGCTGAAGGACGTGCCGGCGCGCTGGGACTTCAAGCACATCGAGGACGCCGAGTTCTCGCTGCCGTCGCTGCCGGTCGGGCGCTGGGGCGGCTTCGTGTTCATCAACCCCGACCGTGACTGCGAGCCCTTCGACGCGTTCGTGGCCGACATCCGGAAGCAATTCACGCGCTGGCGCCCCGAGGATCTGGCCATCGAGTCGCACACCGCGAAGCTCGTCGACGCGAACTGGAAGATCGCGCAGGAGGCGTTCTGCGAGGCGTACCACGTGAGCGGAACGCACCCGCAGATCCTGATGAGCCTCGGCGACACGAATTCGCAGGTGGACGTGTGGCGCAACTGCGCGCGCGTGATCACGCCCGGCGGCACCTACAGCCCCCTGCTCGAGACGCCGCCGAGCCTGCGGCAGCAACTCCTCTCCGCGATGGACCTGCGCGAGGGCGACGAGGTCCCCGAGATCCCCGACGGCATGAGCGTGCGCGCGTTCCGAGCGGAGGGCATGCGCGAGGCGCTGCGGCCGAAGGCGGGCGCACGCGCCGACCTCTATTGCGACGCCGAGCTGGTGGACAGCCTCGACTACACGCTCTTCCCCAACTTCCATCCGTGGGGCGCGTTCAACCAGATCGTCTACCGCTTCCGTCCGAATGGCAACGACCACCGCTCCGCGATCATGGAGTGCATCATGCTCGCGCCGTTCGAGGGCGAGCGGCCGCCGCCGGCGCCCATCCACTGGCTCGCGAAGGACGAATCCTGGTCCACGCGGCTCGGGTTCCTGGGCAAGGTGTTCGACCAGGACTTCTTCAACATGCCGAAGCTGCAGCTGGGCCTCGAATCCTCCTACAAACCTGGCGTCACGCTCGCGAGTTATCAGGAGTCGAAGGTGCGCTGGCTGCATCACCGGCTGGGCGAGTTCATCGAGGAAGGCGAGAAGAAGGAGCAGGCGAGATGAGCGGCGGCCTGCGGCATCCGTTCAGCGGAGCGCTCTACACCTGCATGCCGGACGGACGCGTCCGCGTCGAAGATGGCGACAAGCGCGGGCTCTTCCATCCCGACGGGCGCTGGATCGAAGGCGAGCTGCTCGAAGCGGACCCACAATTCTGCGGCTGGGTCGCGGGCGACCGCTTCGCGAGGCGCGGCCTTTCCTCGTGAGCTCGGCGGCGCGCCGAGCGAAGGAGCTCCGTTGTCGCACAGCTCGGTGCTGATCGTTTCGAAGGGGCACGCGTTCGCGCACGACGCATTCCTCGCGATGTTCGAGGCCATGGAGGGCGTCTCCGCGACGCTCGTGCAGCAGCCCGCGGCGCAGGTCGTGCTCGCAGCCGAGGACGCCGGCGCGTACGACGCCGTGCTGTTTTACGACATGAGCGGCATCCCCGGAATCGGGCTGACGCACGACCGCGCCGACGCTGCGGGCCAGCCGACGCCGGGCTACCGCGCCGCGATCGAGGGCCTGCTCGCGCGCGGCACTGGCGTCGTGATGTTGAATCACGCGACGGTGTCGTGGCCCGCGTGGCCGCTCTGGCGACAGATCCACGGCAGCTCCTTCTTGTTACGGCGCGGGGCGCTGAACGGCGTGGATGTGCCGGGCAGTGGCTATCGCGGCGGCCACGGTCCGCTGCCGAGCGCGCGGATCCGGCTGAAGCCAGCGTGCGCGCATCCGGTGCTCGAGGGCCTCGAACAGGGCTTCGAGATCAGCGACGAGCTCTACCTGAAGACGGCCGGCTTCGAGGCGAACGTCGTGCCGCTGCTGCGCGGCGAGTACGCGTTCGTGCGCGAGAACTTCACGCCGCCGCCGCTCGCGCCGCCCGAGGAGCAGGCGAGCTGGAGCCACCCGCCTGGAAGCAACCTGATCGTGTGGGCGAACTCCGCGGGCGCGAGCCCGGTGGTCGTCTCCGACGTAGGCGACGCGCCGCCCGCGTTCGAGAACCCGGCATTCCGGCGGCTGCTGCGCAACGCGCTGCGCTGGGTCGGGTCGGAGCAGGCGCGCAGCTGGGCGCGCGCGCGCCAGCGCTGAGCCGACGCCTCAGCGCACCAGAATCGAGTCCTCGCCCCAGGGCGTGAGCCGGCGACTGTGATCCTGAAAGCTGTCGGGCAGCTCCTCGACCATGTCCCAGGTCGCGGCGAGCCGTCCGAAGCCGACGAAGAACGCGATCGTCATGCCGAGCTCGACGATCTGCGCCTCGCTGAAATGCTCGCGCAGGCGTGCGAAGGTGGCGTCATTCACGGCGAGGTGATCGGTCGCGAACGCGTCGGCGTAGGCGAGCGCCGCCTTCTCCGCCGCGGTGAGGTCGGGCGCCTCGGACGGCTTCTCGAGCGAGCACACCAGATCTTCGGTCACGCCGTCGTCCACTGCGTCGCGATAGCGAATCGCCATGCAGCTGCGGCACTGATTATGGAACGCGACGCGCAGGCGCACGATCTCCACCAGCCGCTCGGAGAGCGTGCGGTGCGCCTTCAACGCGCCGGCGAACGCCGTCAGCCCCTTCGCGAGCGGCGGGCAGTGGGCGAACATGCGCATCAGGCCCTGCTCGAGCGGCGTAGCGCTCTCCGGCCGCACCAGCGCGCGCAGCTCCGCGTCCCATTCCTTCGGCTCGATCTTCGTGATGCGGCTCATCGTCGTCTCCTTCGCGCGTTGCGTGCGGCTCAGCGCCGCACGATCGGGTTGTCGGTGGGCTTGTGCTTGCGGTGCGCTTCGCGCCAGCCCGCGAAGGCCTCGAGGATGTGCGGCGGGTCGCCGTGGATCTCCGTGAAGCAGCCGTTCGCCGAGCGCGTGTCGATGTACGCGGCGTTGACGTTGTCGGCGTAGAGCTCGCACGCGTTCACGAAGCCCATGTCGAGCAGGCGCTGGCGCTCGTCTTCCCAGTCGTGCACGAGGATGCCGATGTGATGGAAGCCTTCCTGGCCACGCTTGTACATGTCGCGATAGATCGACGGCGTCTCGTCGTGCTGCTGGATGAACTGGATCATCATGTCGCCGCAGTAGCCGAACGCGTACGACACGTCGGCTTCCTGCTTCGTGTCGCGGTACATGAAGCGATCGGTCTTGTGGTGGGGCGCGATCACGAACGGGCCCGCGCAGAACAGCTCGTGCCAATGACGGATCGACGCCTCGATGTCGTTCACGAGGTACGCCTGCTGGAAGACCGGATACTTGCCGAACCGCGCCATGACGCCTCCAGGATGGTTGGATAACTCAGGCCGCGCCGTACACGAGCGCAACGCCCATGATCGAGATCAACAAGAACGTGCCCTGCGCGCCGATCAGGCGCGGGTAGTTCGCGCCCTCGTAGCTGCCGAGGCCGAACGCGTGCAGCAGGCGGCAGGCGACGAGGCTCGCGCCGAACGTGTGGAGGATCGGCGCCGCGACACCCTGCAGCTCGAGGCCGAGCAGCAACAGCAGCGCGAGCGGAACGTTCTCGACGAAGTTCGCTTGCACGCGCAACGCGGCGTCTGGGCGCCACTTCGGCTGCGTCGCGGAGCGCAGGCGCACGTACAGCACGTTGTTGGCGAGCAGCACCGCGAGCAGACCCATTAGGCCGAGATAGAGCGGCGCGACCGAGAGGCTCATCCGACGGCTCCCCGGAACACGGCGAGCAAGCCGCCGACAGCGAGGCTGATGCCGATCGTTCCGTACTGATCGAGCCAGAACAGCCCGAACGCCTCGGGCGAGCCCTTGGGCGCGCTCGGCTGCGGGCCGCGGCGCAAGGCTCTCGGCAGCCGCCCGACGATCACGATCTGGATTCCGAGCCAGATCGCGCCTGCGCCAACGATGACCCACCAGTCGTTGGGCCCGAGCATCATCGTGAATTCTCCGACTCGCGTCGGCCCGGCCCCCGGCCGGCGACGCGCGAGCGCACTCTACTTCGCCGTCCGAGGGCTGGCCCAGGAAGATTTTTTCTGATCCGAGCTGCAATCGTACCCGCGAGCGCGCAACCATCCCTCGACAACCCTCTCGCGGAGGACGGAGTGTGTCGAACCGCAGCCTGGGGCGCGCGCTGCGATGCCTCGTCATGGCCACCGCCGGAGCCTGGGCCGCGGCGATGCTCGTCGCTTGCGGCGGAGCCGCTCCGCACGGTGACGGCATGCAGGCAATCGTCGCCGAGCGGGAGGAGCGCGAGCAGCTCCCCGGCAAGGCGCTCTACGCCGCCTACTGTGCGAGCTGCCACGACGGAGCCGTCGCGAAGGCTCCGCACCGCGACATGCTCGCGCTGATGACGCCGACTGCGGTGCGCAAGGCGCTCACCACCGGCCTGATGAGCGCGCAGGCCGCGAGCCTGAGTGATGCGCAGCGCGCCGCGCTCGCGGAGTACGTGACTGGACGCTCGCTCGCCGAAGCGGAGCCGCGCCCGCTCCCGAAATGCACGGGCGGCCAGAGCTCGTTCGACTTCTCCCAGCCGCCGCGCGCGGCGGGCTGGGGACAGGATCTCGCGAACACGCGGCGGATTTCGCCGACGGACGCCGGCATCGCGCGCGCGGATCTGCCGCGGCTCGCACTGCGCTGGGCGGCCGCGTTCCCCGGCGCGAATCGCATGCGCTCGCAGCCGACCTTCGCGGGCGGTGCGCTCTACGTGGGCAGCCACGGCGGCGCCGTCTACGCGCTCGACGCCGAGACCGGCTGCGTGCGTTGGCAGTTCGACGCGAGCGGCGAGGTCCGCACCGGAATCGTGGTCTCGCCTTGGAGCGCGGGCGACACGCGCGCGCAGCCGCGGATCTTCTTTGGCGACGTGCTCGGGCACGTCTACGCCGTCGACGCCGTGACGGGTGCGCTCGCGTGGCGGCAGCGCACCGACGATCACCCGAACGCAACGATCACCGGCACACCCGCCTTGCACGGCGATCGCCTCTACGTGCCCGTGTCGTCGCTCGAGGTCGCACTCGCCGTCGACCCGAAGTACGAGTGCTGCAAGGCGCGCGGCGCGGTCGTCGCCTACGACGCCTCGAGCGGCGCACTGGTGTGGCGGACGCCGACGATCGCGGAGCCCCCCGTCGTGCAGAGCCAGAACCGCTCCGGCACCGACATGTACGGGCCATCGGGCGCGACGATCTGGAATACGCCCACGATCGATGCGGCGCGCGGGCAGCTCTACGTCGGCACCGGCGAGAACATGTCGTCCCCGGCGACGCTCACGAGCGACGCGGTGCTCGCGCTCGAGCTCGCGACGGGCGCGCTCCGGTGGAGTCATCAGGCCACCGCGAACGACGTCTGGAACACCGCCTGCGACACGGCCACCGACGACAGCTGCCCTCCGGAGAAGGGACCCGACTTCGACTTCGGCGCGGGCACGCTGCTGTTCACCAGCGGCGCCGGTCGCGAGCTCGTCGTCGCCGGCCAAAAGTCGGGCGACGTCTACGCGCTCGACCCCGACACGGGCACGTTGGTGTGGAAGACGAAGGTCGGGCGCGGCGGAATCCAGGGCGGTGTTCACTTCGGCATGGCGGCGGGCGCCCGCGCGATCTACGTGCCGATCACCGACATGTCCGACGGCCGCGTCTACGAGTCGCCCGCGCGTCCCGGGCTCCATGCGCTCGACGCGCTGACCGGGGCGCTGCGCTGGTCCGCAGCAGCGCCGGACGCGTGCGCCGGGCGCGCGCATTGCCACCCGGGCATCTCGCAGGCGGTCACGCTGATCGGCGACCTCGTGGCCGCCGGTGGCATGGACGGCGTGCTTCGCATCCACGCGGCGGAGTCGGGCGACGTGCTTTGGTCCTACGACGCGACGCGCGCGCACACCACGCTCAGCGGCGAGCCTGCGTCCGGCGGCTCCTTCGGCGGTGCGGCGGCGCCGGTCGCGCAAGACGGGCTGCTCGCCGTCTCGTCGGGTTACGGAATCTATAATCACATGCCGGGGAATCTGCTGCTCGTGTTCGCGGCGCCGCGCCCGGCACACCCCGAAGGCCTGGAGAAGTGATGGGCATCCTCGATCGCTTTCGACTCGACGGCCAAGTCGCAGTTGTTACGGGCGCCGGCAAGGGGATCGGCCGGGGCATCGCGCTCGCGCTCGCCGAGTGCGGCGCGCACGTCGCGGTCGCGGCGCGGCGCAAGGTCGACCTCGAGGAGGTCGCCGCGCAAATCGAGTCGCGCGGCGCGAAGGCGCTGGCGGTGCCGATGGACGTGCTCGACTTCCCGGCGATCGACCGGCTCGCCGACAGCGCCGAGGCGAAGCTCGGCCCGCTCTCGATCTGGGTGAACAACGCGGGCGGCAACCTGGATCGC
>JANNKN010000346.1:0-3447 GCA_031396315.1 Deltaproteobacteria bacterium | reverse complement strand
CCCTCACCCGCGCGCGCCCGCGCGCGCGGCAGCTCGCGGCGAGCTTCGAGCGCTTCGATCCGCGCACGCCGCTGCTGCTCACGTGGTGCGCTGCGGTCGAGGCCGCGCTGGCCGCCGAGAGCGCTGCTGCGGGCGAGTGGGGGCTCGACGGCGCGCCGCTCGCCGCCTGGGCTCGCGAAGCCGCGCGCCACCGCGACGCCTATCTCGGCGCCCGCGCACGCTTCGCCGAGCACAACCTGCGGCTCGTCGTCCACATCGCGAAGGATTTCCAGGGCAAGGGCGCCGCGCTCGCGGATCTCGTCCAGGAAGGCAACGTCGCGCTGTTGCGCGCCGTCGAGAAGTTCGACGAGCGGCGCGGCTTCCGGTTCTCGACCTACGCCGGCTGGTGGATCGTGCAGGCGCTGCAGCGCTGCGTGCGGCGCGATGCGCACCTGATTCCGCTGCCGGACGATTTACTCGACGACCAACGGCGCCTCGGCGAGCGCGAGGCGCGCCTGCGCTGCGCCGCGGTGGGAGCGCCCAGCGCGCACGAGCTCGCGTGCGCCGCGGGGCTCAGCCTGCGGCGAATCGCGCGCGTCGAAGCGAGCCCAGCCCGCGCTCGCTCGCTCGACGCGAAGCTCCCCGGCAACGAAGTGCGCTCGCTCGCCGACGTGCTCGCGGACCCGCTCGCCGCAGATCCCGACGAGCGCCTCGACTCGAGCGGGCGCGTCGCTGGCGTGCAGCGACTGCTGTCGGACATCGAGCCACGCGATCGCACGATCCTCACGGCGCGCTTCGGCCTTGGCGGCGCTCCGCAACGCACGCTGCAGGAGCTCGCCGACGAGCTGCACCTCTCGCGCGAGCGCATTCGTCAGCTCGAGGTGCGCGCGCTCGCGCAGCTCGAGCGCCGCGCCGAGGAGCTCGGGCTCGACTGAGCCCCGCCGCGGCGCTCAGACGTGGTTGCGCAGCATCAGCTCCTTCGGGTGCGGGTCGAGGTAGACCTGCTGCGCGAGATAGTCGAGCCCGAGCTGCTGCACGTAGTGACGCAGCATCGTGACCGGCACGATCAGCGGCACGAAGCCCGCGCGGTAATCGGCGATCTGCGCAGCGAGCGAGTCGCGCACGCTCGTCTCGACCCGATCTCTCAGGTACCCGATGCAGTGCTGCAGCACGTTCACGTGGCGGCCGCGCGTCGCGCGCGCAGCCAGGCCCTGCATGAAGCCCCGCTCGTACTCTGCGCGCAGCGTCGTGCGCTCGAGAGCTTTCGCGCGCGCGACCAGCGGGCCGAGCGCGCGATACGCCTCGGGCGAGTGCGCGAGCAGCTGCAGCTTGTGGGCGGCGTGGAAGGCGACGAGCTGGCCGAGAGTCCAGCGAGCTGAGAACAGCGAGCGCAGCCGGCGAAACGCGAACACGCGCTCGATCCAGTTCTCGCGCAGATCGGCGTCGCTCAGCCGGCCTTCTTCTTCGACGGGCAGCGCGGGAAAGCGCTCGATCAGGGCCGCCGCGAACAGTCCGCGCCCCTCGCGTTTCGCCTGCCCGCGCCCGAGCCGCACCTTCACGCGCTCCATGCCGCAGCTCGGCGAATCGCGTTTCAGCACGTAGCCGCAGAGCGCGAGCTCGTCGAGGGCGCGCACGCGCTGCACGGCGAAGCTCTCCATGCGACGCGTCCAGTCGTCGCCCGATTTGTTTCCGAGCAGGCGGAGCTCGCCGCTCTCGCGCGACAGGTGGACGGGCTCGCGCGGCACACCCATACCCGCTTCGAGCTCCGGGCACACCGGCACCCACTCGACGAATGGCGCGAGCACTTCCGTCAAGAAACGGTCGCGCTTGTGGCCGCCATCCCAGCGCACCTGCGTGCCTAACAAGCAGCTGGAGATTCCCACGCGCACCGGCGCGTCGTCGCGCCACGCGGGCCGCTTGGCTTCGCTCATCTCTCTTTCCCCTTGGCCGCGCTACGCGCCGCTTCGAAGCGCGCGACGGCGAGCATGCGGCGCTGCGCGTGATCGACGATCGGCGCCGGGTATTCCTGCGCGAATGCCGGCGCCTCCCAGGGGCGGTGCACGAGCTTCTCGGGCAGATCGCGCAGCTCCGGCAGCCAGCGCTTCACGTAGGCGCCGTTCGGATCGAAGCGCTCGCCCTGAGCGACGGGCGAGAAGATCCGAAAGTACGGTTGCGCATCGGTGCCGGTGGAAGCGCACCACTGCCAGCCGCCATTATTGGACGCCGGGTCGCCGTCGACGAGCCGCTCGAGAAACCACTGCTCGCCTCGGCGCCAGTCGATCAGCAAGTCCTTCACCAGAAAGCTCGCAGCGACCATGCGCGCGCGATTGTGCATCCAGCCCGTCGCTGCGAGCTGGCGCATGCCCGCGTCCACGATCGGGTAGCCCGTGCGGCCCGCGCACCAGGCTGCGAAGCCCGCGTCGTCTTCGTTCCAGCGCACGGCGTCGAACTCGGGACGAAATGCGCGCTCGAGCACGCTGGGATACTCCTCGAGAATCGCGGCATAGAAGTCGCGCCAAACGAGCTCGTCGAGCCATTTCTGCGCGCCAGCGCGTAGCCGCGGCTCGGCGACAGCGGCCTCGCGTGCGGCCGCGACGCAGGCGCGCACCGAGAGCGTGCCGAAACGCAGGTGGTGCGAGAGCCGCGACGTGCCGTCGAGCGCGGGCAGATCCCGCGCCTCCGCGTAGTCGCCGATCGCGCTCGAGGCGAAGCGCGCGAGCCGCCGGCGCGCCGCGGCCTCGCCCGCGCTGGGAAGCTCGCTGCCCGAGGCGAACTCCGGCAGCGCATCGAGCTTGCACGCTGCCGCGCGCGCTTCGATCGGCGGTGGCAGGCGCAGCGGGCCGGCCTCATTCGGCGCAGCCTCGCGCAGGCGCGCATGCCAGGCACTACGAAACGGCGAGAACACCTGATAACCGTTCCCCGCCCCCGTGCGCAGCTCGCTCGCTTCGAACACGACGCGATCCTTCGCCTCGAGCACCGCGACGCCCGCCTTCGCGAGCGCCGCAGAGACCGCGGCGTCTCGCCTGCGCGCGTAGGGCGACGTGTCGCGATTCCAGGAGACGCAGCCGGCGCCGAGCTCGCGCGCGAGCCGCGGCACGACCTCACGCGGATCGCCGCGCCGGATCACGAGCCGATGCCCGCGCTTCTCGAGCTCCGCTGCGAGGCTCTCGAGGCAGCCGCGCAGGAAGCGCAGCCGCGGCGCGCCGACGCGCGGGCTCGCGAGCAGCGCGTCGTCGAGCACGAACGCGAACGCGATGCGCTCCGCACGCGCAGCCGCGTGCGCGAGGGCGGTGTTGTCGGCGAGACGCAGATCGCCGCGGAACCAGTGGAGGATTTTCACGCGCGCAGTGTGAGGACGGCGCTCGCGGGCTGCCAGCCGCGCGGCGCGGACACGCGGCGGAGTGCAGTGTCGCGATGGCGGCTTTTCGTCCTCACACAGCCGGCGCCCCCGCGCCTAGAATGGCGGAG